>CANRLB010000066.1 GCA_947631365.1 uncultured Bacilli bacterium
AAATAACCTATGAGACATATTTATGGATAGATTATAATGCTGGAAATGAGACACAAGGAAAAGATTTTAAAAGTATATTAAGTATAGTCATAAACAATCCAGATGAAAGTGTAGAAAGTGGATTAGAACCAAATGCCGGAGAAAAAATAATAGCACAACATCAAAAAGGCTTAAGTACAGAATTATTAGGAGATATGTACCGTTTTGTAGGAACAAAAGATGATGTCGATAATTATATATGCTTTGGATATAATAATGCAGAAACAGATTGTAAATCAGAAACAAGTGATTACATGTACCGAATAATAGGAATAACAGAAGATGGCCAAATGAAACTAATTAAGAATACAGCCATAAGAGAAGTAAATACAAGAACTTTCCAATGGAATAAAGAATATAAAATAGATACAACATGGCCAAATTCAGATATATATAAAAGATTAAATGGTTTATTGAATGGCTTAACTACAGAAGAAGATGGGAATACTAATTTATTTATAAACAGCTCAACAAGTAATGTACAATATATAAAAACAACTGGAGATACTACTTGGTATAATAAAATAGATAGTGACCATGAGTGGCTATATGGAGGAATATATGCTAGTAATTTAAATCAGGTTGCTGATGAAATATACAAAATAGAATCAGGGAAAAAAGAAGTAGTACAAACCAATAATGGAAGTCCAAGTAAATGGTCAGAAAAGATGACGGCATCCGTAGGATTAATGTATGTAAGTGATTATTACTTTTCATATGCTTCTTCTGGAACAGATTCAAAAAATACGAATTGTTATTCAGATACATCTTGTAAAAATAGTTGGTTACATATAAGTAATAATGGAGTTAACGCTGTTTATGATCAAGAATGGACCATGGTGCGTAGTGGCTTGCCTATAAGTGAACGCTACTCTGTATGGCGTGTTCGTAACGCTGGTGACATGCACTACCACGGTTCAAACAATTTTAATACGGTTCGCCCAGTCTTCTATCTTGATACATCTATTGAAATAAAAGATGGTACCACTGGTACTTCTGATAATCCATTTATTATTAAAAAATAAATAAAATGTTTAAAAATAGTTTTTGGAATAGAAAACTATTTTTTTAAATTAAAAAAATTTTTAAAAATTAGCACTCATATATTGACAAGTGCTAAGCATAATATTATAATGGTATTAGCATTCAAAAAAGAGGAGTGCTAACATTAGGAAGCGGGTGATATATTGATAATGGATGATCGTAAGAAAGAACTATTAAAAGAAATTGTAGAAAATTATGTTAAAACTGTAAAACCAGTTGGTAGTAATTCTTTATGTAAAAAGTTGAAATGTTCAAGTGCTACGATAAGAAATGAAATGGTTATGTTAGAAAATATGGGATATATAGAAAAGAATCATATCTCAAGTGGCCGAATACCTAGTGAAAAAGGATATAAATATTATGTAGAACATTTAATGAAACCTAAAGATTTAACTGGGGAAGATATGTTAAAGTTACAAACAATATTTTCTAATAATGAATTAAAAGTAAATGATGCTGTTGCAAAGTGTATGGAAATAATTAGTGATTTAACTAATTACACTTCAGTTGTTTTAGGTAAAAGTAGTAGTGATAATTTACTAAGACAAATTAATATTATCGCATTAGATGAACAAAAAATAGTTGCTGTAGTTTGTACTGATAAAGGAGTTGTGGAAAACAAACAATTTATCTTAGATAAAAATACCGATATAAATGAAATAGTAAAAGCTGGGGAAATGATAAATAAAATGTTAGTAGGTACCCCAATAGATAAAGTATCAGAAAAACTCGAATTTGAAATAAAACCGGTTATAGCTAAAAAGATAAAAGATTATGAAACCGTATATAATATTTTCTATGATGCTTTTAATGATTTTCTACATCATAATACCAATATTCATGTATCAGGACGTGTTAATCTTTTAAAAGAGCCAGAATATGATGATGCCACAAGTATTAAAAGAATAGCATCTAAATTAGAAGATGAATCTTTTAAAGAAATGGTTAGTTCAATTGATGGTGGTGAAGATTTAAAAATTTATATTGGCGAAGAAAGTAACTTTGATGATAATGTTACAGTAATAAAACGCAAATATAAATCTAATGGTGAAGAAGGAACAATTGCTATTATTGGTCCAAAGAGAATGGAATACGAAAGAGTTGTTTCACTTCTTAATTATATGGTAGATAAGATAGAGGAAAAAGATGATGGAAGAAAATAGCGAAGAAATAAAGAATGAAAAACATTCTAAAAAAGAAAATAAAAAAAATAATGCTGAAGTCATAAAATTAATAGAAGAAAAAAATAATTTGAATGATAAATTATTAAGAGTAACAGCGGAGATGCAAAATATCAAAAAAAGATATGAAGATGAAATAAGTCGTATTTATAAATATGATGGTGAATCATTTATTAAAAAAAGTTTAGTTATTCTTGATAATTTTGAAAGAGCAATTAGTATGGATGATAATAATTTAGAAGATGAAGTGTCTAAGTTCTTAAATGGTTTTAAATTAATATATAATGATTTTAAAAAAATATTAGATGAAGCTGGTGTTAAAGAAATAGAAGCTTTAGATAAATTATTTGATCCTAATATGATGGAAGCAGTTCTTACCGAAAATGATAATACAAAAGAAAATGGGGTTGTGACTTGTGTTATGCAAAAAGGTTATTTATATAATGATAAAGTTTTAAGACCTGCCATGGTCAAAGTTAATGAAAGGATAAGTGAATAAAATGGCAAAAATTATAGGTATTGATTTAGGAACAACAAATAGTTGTGTTGCAGTCCTTGAAGGAGGAGAAGCTAAAGTTATTCCTAATAGTGAAGGTAATCGTACAACACCTTCTGTTGTGGCCTTTAAAGGCGATGATGAATTAGTTGGAGAAACTGCTAAAAGACAAGCAGTAACTAACGTTAAAAATACTATTTCATCAATTAAAAGAAAAATGGGAACTAGTGAAAAAGTTGAAGCTAATGGTAAAAAATATACACCTGAAGAAATTAGTGCTAAGATTTTAAGTAAATTAAAAGCTGATGCGGAAAGTTATTTAGGTGAAAAAGTTACTAAAGCTGTTATAACTGTTCCTGCATATTTTAATGATGCAGAAAGACAAGCAACTAAAAATGCTGGTAAAATAGCTGGCCTAGAAGTTGAAAGAATTATTAATGAACCAACAGCGGCAGCTTTAGCATATGGTCTTGATAAACAAGATAAATTACAAACTATCTTAGTTTATGACTTAGGTGGTGGTACATTCGATGTCTCTATACTAGAACTTGGTGATGGGGTATTTGAAGTTAAAGCAACAAGTGGTAATAATCGTCTTGGTGGTGATGATTTTGATGCAAGAATTAGTGATTATTTAGTATCTGAATTTAAAAAAGAACATGGTGTTGATTTATCAAAAGATAAAATGGCTATGCAAAGAATTAAAGATGCATCAGAAAAAGCTAAAAAAGATTTATCTGGTATGACTAATGCCCAAATAAGTCTTCCATTTATAGCTCAAAGTGATGAAGGCCCACTTCATATGGAAATGACTTTATCTAAAGCTAAATTTGAAGATTTATGTCGTGATTTATTTGATTCAACTCTTGAACCAGTTAGAAAAGCTTTAAAAGATGCTAAACTTTCTAATAAAGATATTGATAAAGTAATTTTAGTTGGTGGATCAACTCGTATACCATACATTCAAGAATTAGTTAAAAAAGAATTAGGGCAAGAACCAAACAAAGGTGTTAATCCAGACGAAGTAGTTGCCATGGGTGCTGCAATTCAAGGTGGTGTTCTTACTGGTGAAGTTGATGATATCGTTTTACTAGATGTTACACCTCTATCACTTGGTATTGAAACTCTTGGTAATATTATGACTGTTTTAATTCCAAGAAATACAACTATTCCAACAAGTAAGAGTCAAGTCTTTAGTACTGCTGTTGATAATCAACCTGCTGTTGATATCCATGTTCTTCAAGGCGAAAGACAAATGGCTTCTGATAACAAAACTTTAGGAAACTTCCAACTTACTAATTTACCTCCTGCTAAAAGAGGAGTACCACAAATCGAAGTTACATTTGATATTGATGCCAATGGTATAGTTAATGTTAAAGCTAAAGATTTAGGTACAGGTAAGGAACAATCAATTACAATTACATCTAGTACCAACCTTACTGATGAAGAAATAGATAAGATGGTTAAAGAAGCTGAAGCTAATAAAGAAGCTGATGAAAAAAGAAAGAATGAAGCAGAAGTAAGAAATAATGCTGATTCAATGGTTTTTCAAACTGAAAAAGCTTTAGAAGATTTAGGTGATAAAGTAGATTCATCTGATAAAGAAAAAGCTGAAGAGGCCATTAAAGAAGTTAAGGATGCTTTAGAAGGATCTGATACGGATAAGATTAAAGAAAAGACTGAAGAACTTTCGAAGATTGCTATGGATTTAGCAGCTAAAGTATATCAAAATGCTAAACCAGAACATGATAATGCAACTGAAGAAAGCGAAACTAAGAAAAAAGATGATGGTGTAGAAGAAGCCTCATTTGAAGAAAAATAATGATATAAAGGAAGAGAATTAAAACCTCTTCTTTTGCTGTTAGGAAAGGTAATATGGCCAAAAATAGAAACGAATTTAAAGATATTTATAAATGGGATTCCAAAGCTATTTATAAAAGTGATGAGCTTTGTTTAAAAGATATTAAATATTTGGAAAAAAAGATTAAAGAATATCGTCAATATCAAAATCATATCTTGGATAGTAGTGAAAGTTTACTTAATCTACTTGAACTAGATACACATATTGGCATAAAATTGGAAAAAGTTTTTATCTATGCTCATATCAATAATGATGCTGATACTTTAGATCAAAATTATCAAGATTTATATGGCAAAGCTAAAAATTTATATACTAAATATTTAGAAGAATCTGCTTATATTGTCCCTGAACTTTTAAAAAGTGATGAGCAGGTTGTTCTTAAATTTATAAAAGAAAATAAGTGTCTAAAAAAATATAACCGAGTTTTAAAAAATATTTATCGAAATAAAAAACATGTTTTAAGTAGTGAAGTAGAATCTTCATTAGGGGCATTTGCTAAATTAATGGATGCCCCTGATGAAATTATGTCTTCGATGTCTGATAGTGATTTTAGATTTGAAAATATAATTGTTGATGGTAAGAGTGTAGAACTTACCGAAAGTAATTATTCAACTTATATAAGAAGTAGTGAAAGAGAAGTAAGAAAACAAGCTTTTCAATCGTTATATAAAACTTATAGTAGTTTTAAAAATACAATTGCTACTATTTTACGTAATGAAGTAGAAAAAAGTGTTGCTAATGCTAAAATAAGAAAATATAAAAATACTTTGGATGCTGCTTTATTTCATGATGAAATAAAACCTAGTGTTTATTATAATTTAATTGCCTCTGTTCATCATCATTTACCTTCTTTATATAAATATTGGCATTTAAAGAAAAATATTTTAAATTTAAAAGAAATGCATTTATATGATACTTATACAGAATTAGAAAAAAAGGATACTAATAAGAAATATACTTTTGAAGAAGCTAAAGATTTAGTTTTAAAAATAGTTGCTCCTTTAGGTGAGAGTTATGTAAAAGATTTAACTAGAGCTTTTACTGATGGTTGGATTGATTCGTGCAATAATAAAGGAAAAAGAGGAGGAGCATATTGTACAGCTTGTTATAGTGT
>CANRLB010000067.1 GCA_947631365.1 uncultured Bacilli bacterium
TCATCAATAATATTATTCATGACAAAACGCATTTCTTCAACACTAATCGTTTCAAAAATATCATCAATTAATAAACCATCTTCATGTAATTTTTTAAATATTTCATAACGATCTACTGCATTTGAACCATTCGGATCATCTGGATCTTCTGGGGCTCCACTTACCCATAAACCTACATTAGCAGAGTGTGTAAGTGATAAGGTAATAATCATTTCTTTATATAAATCTTTTAAAGCTACACCATTTTTGGTAACTTCATTATTCTTTAAGTCAGTATCTTTATATTTAAAATATAACTCATTTAAAATACTTAAACTAGTTGCATAGTTACCATCAGGCTCTCCCCCTAAAACATATAATTCTAGAGTTTCTTTATCATTCATTAACCAATTTAAGACATCTTTATAATGACTACTATATCTAAGTAGAGCTTGTAAAATATCATAACCAACATTAGAAACAAATTCTCTTTGTAATAAAGTTAAATTATATTTATCTAAATTAGTAAATGTTCCATCTTTAATTTCACTTTCATATTTTTTAATTAAAGCATCATAATCACTAATTTTTTTAACAATTGAGTTATCATCTGTTTTAACTTCTTCATAACCCTCTTTAATTAATTTGGCATCAGCATAAACGGCATCATCATACCACATGCTATACCAACTATCGCCATTTTCATAAGCATATAATCTTAAATATTTAACATCTTTAAGAGGAATTTTAACATATTCGGCATCATCCCAACCTTTTTTAATACCTGAAGTATAAGCAGTTGTCCATTCTTCGCCATCTTTTGAAGTATAAATAGTAAACGTAACTCCACTATTATAATAAGTACTTACTTCTTTAGCATCGACTCCTAAATAAGCGGTAAAATAATCGTAATCATAACCACTTACATCATAAACTAAATTAGATGTTGCCCAAGCCGCAATACCTTTAATAAATGGTGTTTTTACGCCTTCAATATTAAGTGTAATTAAACCACTGGAATTATTCTTATCAAGTCTTAAATAATATCCAGGTTCAACATATGATTCATCTTCTATATAATCTATATCAGATAAATAAATATGATCTTTTGTATCATATGATAAAGCTAGATAATTATATGCTCTTCCTCCATCAAATCTTTTATAAAAAATACTTACTGTAAAAACCATTAAAGCAAGAACTAAAATAAAAGCACCTTTTAATAAATTTTCTTTTTTAATGCACTTAGCCATCTAAAACACCTCTTTTTTATGAATACTATTATACATTTTTAACGTCAAAAATCAATATTTTTATGTCAAAAATAGTCAATTTTTATATAAAATTTACAGAGCAATTATAAAACATTAACTTTTAATTAATTATATAACCCCTTATAATATATGTAAGAGGAAGAAAAATGAATATTATAAATGAATTAAAAAATAATGCCAATCAAGATTATCGAAAATTTAATCTAAAAATTTGTCAAACTAAATATGAAATGTTAGGTGTAAAAGTCCCTATATTAAGAAAAATGGCAAAAGATTTATTAAAAAAATATTCTTATCAAGAAATCTTTAATAATTTAAATGATAATGTTTATGAATGTCTCTTATTAAAAGGGATAATTATTGGAAGTATTGATATCTCCTTAAATGAAAGACTAAAATTAATTGATAATTACCTCCCCCAAATAGACTGCTGGGCTTTATGTGATATTTTTGTAAGCAATCTTAAATTTGTTAAAAAGTATCCAAAAGAAATGTTTAATTATGTTAATAATTTGTTAAATCATCAAGAAGAATATTATTTAAGATTTGTTATTGTTATTTTACTAACCTATTATTTAAATGATACCTATTATCAAGATGTTTTAAATATTTTACTAAGTATTAAAAGCAACTATTTTTATGTTAAAATGGCTCTTGCTTGGGCATACTCAATTAGTTTAATAAAATATTTTGATGAAACAATTAGCTTTTTATCGAATAATAAAAATAATATTGATAAATGGACATATAATAAAGCTTTACAAAAAGGAAGAGAATCTTTTAAATTAAGTAAAGAACAGAAAGAAATATTAAAAAATTTAAAAATAACTTAGTGTTGCATTTAAACAAAATTTATATTAGTATATAAAGCTATGGAGGAATTATGGAATATCAATATTTAGATGAAGATGTATATAAAAAATATAACTCTAATGAAACTCTTGGCTTTGTTAAAGCTGAAAAAATTGGCGATTTAACTTATTGTTTAGCTAATTTCAAACCTGATTATATAGGTGTTGGTTCAAGACAATGTAACCATACTTTAAATTTTTTAAATACGGATGTTGACTTTTCAAAATATTATTATGGCTATTATAGTCAAGAGGCAAAAGGTTTTACTAAGGTATGGAAAGACCGTTTAATAATAAGAATTAACCCGAGTGATCTTTCATTATGGCAAGAAGATGGAATAAAACAAATTACTTATGCTCCTTTAGAGGATACCATTTTTATCTTAAGAAGAAAAAATAATGTTTTTATTAATGAAAAACTTATTGGTGATAAAGATGCAACATTACAACATAATCGTAATGGTCAGCTTTCTGTTGATTGCTTTAATCTAAACGAAGAGGAAGAAGAAAAATTTAGATTATCTTTTGCCAATGGACCAATATATGACCAACCTTTATTAGCGTTTGTAAACACTACTCCAGATTATAAAAGTTATGTTATTTATAATGGTTATTATATGGATAAAAATAGTACCATTGATTATTATGAATTTATTAATGGTTTTTGCCAATTAGTAAAGCGATTTAAAGTAAAAGAATTACCAGAAAAAGAATTTGTACCAATACCAAATGCCGAGAAATCAGGAATTTATATTGAACCAAATACTTTATATCCTGTTTATCGGAAATATTTTGATGAAACTATGCCTTTTTTAAAGAAAGATGGAGCTAAATTAGAAAGAAAATAATAATAAATAACACTAGATTTATTTTTAATAGTAAATCTAGTTTTTATTAGTTTTAATCCATAGACTTTTTTGAATTAATTTAGTACAATTAAAATGGTGGTAAAAATGGAATGTTTATTTTGTAAAATTATTAATGGTGAAGTACCAAGTTATAAATTATATGAAGATGATTTAGTTATTGTTATTATGGATGCTTATCCTAATGTTGATGGCCATACTTTAATTATTCCCAAAAAACATTATGATTCATTAATGGATATACCTGATGATTTAGTTCTGCATATTAACAATATTGCTAAAAAGTATATTAAACATAATATGGAAAGATTAAATGCCAAAGAATTAAGTGTTTGTGTTAATTATGGTAATAGTCAAAAAATTAAACATTATCATATGCACCTTCTTCCTAATCATGGTACAAGACCTACTATAGATGTTGAAAAAGTATATGAGGTATTAAAATAATGAGGCTAAAGGCAAAATATAAAAAGTTATTAATTACTATAGCTATTGTTTTTGCAAGCATCATTCTTTTATTTGTTGGTTATAGGTTTTTGGAAAATAAAAAACCTATTAATAATCCGAGTAAAAATGAAGAAGTTGTAGAAGATACTATTAAAACTTATAAAGCTTCCTTGATTGCTACGGGAGATGGTTTAATACATTCTAATGTTTATAGTGCGGCTTATAATAGTTATACAAAAACTTATAATTTTTTAGATATGCTTTCTTATACTAAAGAAAAAATAAAAGATTATGATCTTAAATACTATAATCAAGAAACCGTTTTTGATACATCTTCAAGCCCTAGTAATTATCCTCATTTTAATACTCCTCCCGCTTTTGGTGAAAATATGCTTGATATTGGTTTTAATTTAATCTCCCTTGCTACTAATCATTCTATGGATATGGGTAAGACAGGAGCTTTAAATAGTGCTAAATGGTGGGAAGATAAAAACGGAATTTTGGCAACAGGTATGTTTTCTAGCGAAGAAAAAAGAAATGAATATAAAATAATGGAAGTAAATGGGATAACTTATACAATGCTTTCTTATACTTATGGCACTAATGGCATTCCTATTCCTAAAGATGCTCCTTATCTAGTTAATTTATTTGATGAAGAAACAGCCTTAAAAGATATTGAAGCCGTAAGAGATAAAATTGATGTCTTAATTGTTGCAATGCACTGGGGACAAGAATATAAACAAGATGCAACCGAAACGCAAAGAGAACAAGCTAAATTTTTAGCTGATCATGGTGTTGATATTATTCTAGGGACACACTCCCATTGTATAGAGCCTTGGGAAATGATTGATGATACAGTTGTTTTTTACTCATTTGGCAATTTCATTTCTGGTCAAAATCACTCCGAAAATACAGCCTTTGTCAGAAAAGTATCTTCTTTTGGAATGTTTGCAACCATGGATATTGTTAAAACAGTTGATACCAAGAACAATAAAACAGAAATTAAAATTGAAAATATTGGAGCGGATTTAAACTATAATTATAAATTTTATAACCAAGAAAAAAAGAAATACGATTACATCGTTATTCCTTTTAGTAAAATGGAAAGTAAATATTTAGATAATTATCAAGAATTATATCAAGAATTTAGTAATGTTTTAACTAAATATGACGATTCGATTAAAATAGAACCACTACCTACTTTATAGGTAGTTTTTTTTAGGCATTTTATTAATTAATGAGCTTTTTACTTCTTCATCTTGAAGTATATTAATAGAAAAAGTTTTACTTCCTAAATGATTAAGTGAAGCCCCACAATGATATACTTCTTCTTTGTCTATTATAAAATATCTATCATGATATATATTACTATATATTATTTCTAAATTATGATATTGACTTTGATATTTTCTTATGTCTATTTCTTTTAATAATTTATTCTTATAACATATTATTTTTACCGGTACTTTTATTCCTCTTATCATATCTAATACTACTTTATCAGCATATCCATCTATGATTATTAATTCTTTTTTAGCTTTTTTAAATATATCTATTATTTTAGAATATGCATCATATATTTGACCATTAAAATATATTTCATTTTCTTTTCTTTTTTCTTCTAACTTTTTAAATGAATCTTGTAACACTTTGATATCTTCACTATTCTTAAATACCTGTCTATTAATATATCTTTGTTCTATCAGTTCTTTAGATATGTATTTCCGCATTATGACAAAGGCATCAATAATAGAAACTGTGATATTTGCGGCAATTTCAGTTTTTAAAATAGTAGCAAGCATTACAACACCTTGTTCTGTAAATACTCTTGGATTTTTATATCTTCCACCTCTAGTTTCTTTTTTTTGGTCAAAACTTTTGACCAAAAAATTATCACATTCACTATCAGTTAATTGCCAAGAAAATTTTTGAGGGAATTTTTCAGGATTATTTTTTACTGCTTGATTAATTTCTTTAGTTCCATTTTTACATTGATAAAGTTGGGCTAAATCACTATCAAGCATTACCTCTTTTCCTCTTATTTCATAGATTAAATTAGTGATTTTTTGCCCATTATATGG
>CANRLB010000068.1 GCA_947631365.1 uncultured Bacilli bacterium
CAAATTTGTTAAAAAAAGTCTTTAGTTATTTTCCTAAAGACAAAATTTTATAATAATTATCTTTTTAATGTTCTACCATTTAATGTTCTATCATGTTCTTGAACTTTTTTATCAATTCCATTAAAAATCAAATCGATATACCCATTATCAGCGCACATTTTTAATAAATCATTTAAATCAATCATATATCCTTTAGAGCTTAAAATAAAGTTTTCTACTGTTGCATAACCTTGTTCATTAAAAGAAGTCCCCGTATGAAAAGTTGTTAAAGGAAGAGAACTAATTTTTAACTCTTTATTATATCCTACTTCTATAAAACTTTTGAATTTGCCAAAAGTATCCATATAATTGTAAACATATATATCACCAAATCTCCTAATTACAAGTGATAAAGGACTTTCACATTCACTAAAAGCATTTATTTTGTCCCAAGCGCTAAAAGGAAGTCCCTCTTGTTCCATAGTCATTTCTCCACGAGAATTTAAATATTCAAAGTTTGTATTAATCCAAGTAACATAACCATGTTTACCAACCATCGCCAAACCATACTCATTAAAATCTAGGGCTACATCAAAACGATAAGGTAATAAACAGTTATCTTCTTCTCTTATATACCCATATTCCCCGTTTTTAGTTTTTACCACTTTAAAGCCATTAACAAATGATTCATTTGCAAAAGCTATTTCATCGGTTTTTAAAGGTCTACCTTTTAAAGGCAAGTTAATACTTACAACTGTAGTTTTGCCTCCCTCATATTCTATAGCATAGCTTAATATTTTTTCACCAAACTGATATCTACGTCCATCAAAACTTAATGATTTTACATTTTTATCTTCCATATTACCCTCCAGATAAAATATATTTTAACAGATTTTTCACATTTTACAATCCTAAATAAAATACCAAACATATTTTATTATAGGATGTGATTAAATGATTATTTATGAAACAGATTCTAAAAAAGTTAAAAAAGGTCAAGTATTTGTAGCAATTAAAGGATATACTGTTGATGGTCATGATTACATTGAAGAAGCCATTCAAAATGGGGCAAGTAAAATAGTTGGAGAAAAAGATTTAAAACTAAGTATTCCCTATGAAAAGACAGAAAATACCGAAGAATACTTAAAAGAACATTTAGTTAAGGAATATAGTAAGGAATTTAAAAATTTAAAAATTATTGGAATAACCGGAACTAATGGAAAAACTACTAGTTGTTTTTTAATTTATCAAATGTTAAAAAAATTAGGTAAAAAGGTAGCTTACTTAGGAACAATTGGTTATTATCGTGATGATTATTTTGAAGAAGTTAGTAATACTACTCCAAATATATTAAGACTTTATAATATCTTAATGGATGCCGTTAATAATAATATCGAATATTTTGTAATGGAAGTTTCTAGTCACTCTTTATTTTTAGAAAGAATTAAAGGATTAGAATTTACTGGGGCAGGTTTTACAAATTTAACTGAGGATCACTTAGATTTTCATAAAAATATGGAAGGATATTTACAAAGCAAATTATTAATTACTAAATATTTAAAAAAAGATGCTTATATACTAGTTAATGATGATGATAAATATTCTAAATACTTTAAAAATAATACTTTATATCAAACTTATGGCTTAGATGGTGATTATCAAATTATTGATTATAATATTTTACCTAATCAAACTAAATTAACTTTTAGTTATAAAGATAAAAAATATCAAGTTACGACTAATTTAACTAGCCTATTTAATATTTATAATTATTTAAATGCCATTGGTATTTTGCATAGTATTGGTTTTGATATAAATGATTTAATTAAAGTAACTAAAGATGTCTATCCCCCTAAAGGAAGATGTGAAACCTATACTTATAATAATAATTATATAGTAATAGATTATGCTCATACACCAGATGCAGTAGAAAAGGTTATTAAAGCTTATTTAGATTTACCCCATAATAATATTATTACTATTATTGGTTGTGGAGGAGATCGGGATGCTTTTAAAAGACCTATAATGGGTAATTTAGCCACTAGTCTATCTAATTATGTCATATTTACTAATGATAATCCAAGAATGGAAGATGAAAAACATATTATGAATGATATTATAAAAGATAATAATAGTAATAATTATGAAGTAATCTATGATAGAAAGAAAGCTATTGAACAAGGAATTAAATTACTTAAAAATAATGATATTTTATTAATCCTGGGTAAAGGACATGAAAACTATCAAATGATTGGTCATACTAAATATCATTTTGATGATAGCGAAATTGTTAAAGAATATTTAAAAGAGAACTAACTATTCTCTTTGATCATTTTTATAATAACATTTTCTAAATATTTTAATGGTTCTTCATTTTTTATCTTATCTAAATATAAAGGCTTACCATAAATAACTTTAGGACGTCCCCAAAATTTAATTTTACCAACAATTACAAAAGGTACAATAGGAGCTTTACTATCTAAAGCCATTTTAATTACCCCTGGTTTAAAGGGTAAAATAATATCTTTTTTATGAAAAGTACCCTCCGGAAAAATTCCTACTATTTTATCTTCTTTTAATATTTTAATAGATTTAATAATAACTTCGGGACTTTTTCTACTTCTTTCTACAGGTATTAAATGCATCCATTTAAAAACAAAAGCTAGTGGTCCATTAAAAAGCTCTATTTTTCCTAATATATGAATTGGCCTTTTTGTTCCTCTAAATAAAAAGTAAGCATCATAGTTACTAACATGATTACCAGCTAAAATACATTTTCCTTCTTTAGGAATATTCTCTTTGCCAATAACTTGATCAAGAAAAAACAAATGACCAATAATTCTTATTAGAAAAGTTACAATATAATAAAAAATATAATTATCTTTCTTTTTCATTTAATCACCATTAATTATTATATATAAATTATAACATAAAGTATCTATTTTAATAATTAAATTAAAACATAAAATAGCATAAAAATTAACTTTTTTGACAAATATTTAATAATTATTGATATAATTAATAATGATGTGGTGATTTAGATGTTTAGAAATACTTATGTTGAAGTAAATTTAACTAATATTAAGAAAAATGTTCAAACATTTATTAAAAAATATAATAATTATCAATACTATTTTGGTGTTGTCAAAGCTGATTCTTATGGTCATTATAATATTTTAACAATTAAAAGTATCATTGATGGTGGATGTAATTATTTAGCAGTATCAAGTTTAGATGAAGCACTAGAAATTAGAGATCATCTTTCTAATATTCCTATACTATGTTTAGAGACAATTAATTTACAATATATTCATTTATGTTTAAAATATAATATAACTATAACCGTAAGTAACATTGATTATTTAAAAGAATTAATAAAAAATGATTATCAAAATTTAAAAATTCATTTAAAAATTGATACAGGTATGAATAGATTAGGTATTAGATCTAAAGAAGATGTTACTAATGCTTATAATTTAATTAAAGAAAGCAATATGTTTTTAGAAGGTATTTATACTCATATGCATGATGCTTTAAATAAAGAAGAAACTAATAAACAATTTAAAAAGTTTGAAGAATTAACAAGTGATATTGATTTAACTAAAATACCAATTATTCATTTAACTGCAAGTGATGCCACCATGAATTATCCTAAAAGATGGTACGCTAATGGTTGTCGTTTAGGGATTGTCATTTATGGCCTTCAAGATACAATAGATAATGATTTTTTAAAAACATTTAGTCTTTATAGTAAAGTATTACAAATTAATAAAGTATCTAATGAAACTGTTGGTTACACTAGTAATTATAAAGTTGATGGTACATCCTATATTGCTGTTATTCCTATTGGTTATGCAGATGGCATAATTAGAAAAAATACAGGAAGGTTTGTTTATATTAATAATAAAAAATATAAAATTGTCGGCAATATTTGCATGGATATGCTATTTGTTTCAGTTGATAAAGATGTTAAAGTTGGTGATACTGTTACTATTATTAAAGATATCGATCATATAATAGAAATCGCTAAACATTTAGATACTATTAATTATGAAGTAATTTGTATGGTTGGTAAAAGAGTTCCAAGAATTTATATAGAATAAAATACTAAATCGAGCAGTAAATAGCTCGTTTTTTTTAATTACAAAAACATTTTTGAATAATAAAGTTCCACTTGACAATTAAAATACAAAGTGCTATTGTAAGCACTATAATTTATGAAGGGGAGAATTTTAAATGGAAAGCGTAAATTATACAGAAATTAGTATGGATGATTACATAAAAATTGAATCGAAAATAGATTCGATAATGAGTGAAGAAAAATTAATTGAAACTCATAAAAATTTAATTGGTAAAACTTGTAAAAATTATTTTCACGAAATAAAAGATTGTGGTGTCGACTTTATTGGCAAATTTCTTACAAATGATAGAAGAACTGTAGTTTATGAGTATTCAAAAGGCGCAAAAAAATTTATAAAATCAAAATATTTATCAGATTATTTTAAAACTAGTATTAGAAAATTACTTTCAAATGAAGAATTAAGTGAAGTAGTTTTAAATGCTTTAAATAGTGACAAATTAATTAATGATATGAGTGAAGAAGAAATATTGGCAATTTATTCAGCCATAAAAGGTTATTATGGTCATTCACCTATAATAGATATGGCTAATGCTGGTAATTATTTTATGCAATTATTATACAAATTAGATGGTGAAGGTGTAATATCTTTTATTAAAAATAATGTTAGTACTAGCGATTTAGCTAGATATATTCTATCAACCAGCGGTTTAAATGAAAGTGCTAGTTATTATTCTGGCCGTGGATGTAATTATGGTGATTTAAATGAGAATCATTTAGTTGCTATATTTAACAAATTATTTAAAATAGATGCTGATTATGCAACTAACTATGCCGAAATGGTATACCAAATGAAAACATTAGGGGCAACAGAGTTTATAAATTCATTTATGGATCTAGCTGCTAATGGATTTAAAGTGGAATCTTTAAAAACAGAAGATAGTAATATTTCTCTTGATGGAGTTTATGGTAAAGCAAGAGATGCTGTGGCATTTGGTTCAATTTTTTCAAGAATGAGTAGAGGTAATGATCAAGTCCATCAAATTAAAGCTTCAGAACAAATAAAAAAAGTTTTTATGGCAAGAATTACACCAATTATTCAGTCAATTAATTCAAATTGTTATGAATCAAATAGCCAATCATTTGAATCTAATAATCGTATTAGAAGAAAATAAGAAAAGACTACCAAATGATAAAAATTTGGTAGTTTTTAATTGCTATAAACAAATAAAAATTCGATCACTATTTTTTAATATTGAAGTAAATGGTAGAACTTAGAGCTATTAACGTGAGTTCCAAGATATAAAAAAATCAATCTTTGAAAAAAGACTGATTAATTTATAAATGGAGCGAGTGTCGTAGTTATCTACAACTCTTTTCCAATAACGAAAGAGTACATATAATCTTCCGTTGTTAGTA
>CANRLB010000069.1 GCA_947631365.1 uncultured Bacilli bacterium
GTAGTTGTATCTTTACTATAAATATTTAAATCAAAATTATAAACATATTTAATATCATTAATTAAATCTTTTAATTCGTTATTATTTTCAATAAATTTTTTAAAATCTTTTAAATTGTTAGTAGTTACTTCATTAGTAACCATACTCATCATATCAGTCATTATATTATTTGCATATATTTTATCTTCATCATGAGGGGTACTATTGTTACTTGCCATATTAGTCATAAACGATGCCATATCAACAGTTTGATGCTCGATTGTCAAAGGATAACTTGTCATTGTATCTTCTTGAACTTTATTTATATATATTTCAATACCATTAGATAAAGCTAAAATTAATGAGATACCAATAATACCAATACTACCAGCAAAAGCCGTAATAAAAGTTCTTCCTTTTTTAGTCATTAAATTATTTAAACTTAAAGATATTGCCGTTTTAAATGACATACTATTCTTTTTACTTTTTCTTTTTTTATTAGCATTTTCATCTTTTTTTATGATTACTTCATCATAAGGATTACTATCATTTTGAATTACACCATCTCTAAGTTCAATAATTCTTGTGGAATATTTTTGAGCTAATTCCGGATTGTGAGTTACCATAATAACTAAACGATCTTTAGCAATATCTTTTAGTAAATCCATAATTTGAATACTTGTTTTGGTATCTAAGGCTCCACTTGGTTCATCTGCTAATACAATATCTGGATTATTAA
Source organism: uncultured Bacilli bacterium (assembly GCA_947631365.1). Taxonomy (GTDB): domain Bacteria; phylum Bacillota_I; class Bacilli_A; order RF39; family UBA660; genus SIG200. The sequence goes on from CANRLB010000069.1 coordinate 719, forward strand.
CTAACGCTCTAGCGATAGCAACTCTTTGCATTTGACCGCCAGATAATTGATTAGGTTTTTTATAAATATGTTTTTCAAGTCCCACACTAATAAGGGCTTGTTTAGCTCTTTCTTTTCTTTCTTTTTTAGGAACACCACTTAAAGTTAAAGCAAGTTCAACATTACTTAATATAGATTGATGGGGAATTAAATTATAACTTTGAAAAACAAAACCTATTTTATGATTACGATAATTATCCCAGTCATAATCTGTATAATCTTTAGTACTAATGCCATTAATAATTAAATCACCTTTAGTATATTTATCAAGACCTCCAATAATATTTAAAAGAGTTGTTTTTCCCGATCCTGATGGACCTAATATAGAAACAAATTCATTTTCTCTAAAATTAATACTAACATTATCTAATGCTTTTTGCTCAAAATTATCTAATTTATAAATCTTAGTAATATTTTTAATTTCTAACATATTTTCCTCCTAAATAAACTACCTTAAATTATATGGAACATTTTAAAACATTGCAATAATATTTTTAAATTTCACAATAATTTCATTTTTATTAACTAATAAAAAAGGAAGATTTTATTCTTCCATCATATATTTATTATAATTATCATTTAATTTTAAATAATTTTCTTCACTAATATGTAAATATATTTTATAATAAGTATCCATATTAATTAAAATAGTTTTATTTTTAATTTGTTCTAAGAACTCATCAATCAAACCACCTAAACTAATATTATCTGGTTTTAAATTAAACAAATGAAAATATTCTAAAATATAACCACTTGTCTCAAAATTATTAACTTTTATTTTACCATCTAGATAATCATCAGTATAATATTCTATTAAAATATCATTACGATCTTCATAAATTATATCAACATTATCATATTCAATTTGATCAATTATTAAATTATCTTTCATATCAACAGTTAAAGAACTAGTTTTATTAGCGAAAACTTTTTCTTCCACCTTATAAGTTGTAAGTTCACAGACAGTAAGGCCAATAGAAATTCCTAAAACGATCAATGATACAATAAACATATAATATAATTTTTTACCATTAATTTTTAAATTAAAAATTAATTTAATAATAAGTTCTAAGATAACATAGCAAGCAACGATTAGAGATACTAAAGCCAAAGCTATAAATATTAATACTAAACCATAATTTATAAAATATAAGTCAAACATTAACACAGTACATAATAAGACAAAGATAAAAGCCATAAATAATAAGAATAATATGCCTAATCCTTTAAGAAATAAAACAAAGAATTTGTATAGGTAGCTTAAAGGATTAAAACCTTTAGAATCTCGAATAATTATTTTTTTAGGTTTTTCGGTAGTAATTTGTTCTTCACTTTTAATATCTTCTACTTTTGGTTTATCATCTATTTCATAATAATTTAGATATCTTAATTTAAATAATTTAATTAAAATTACTAAAGTTATAATAAAGTAGAAAGCTAATAAAACACCTCTAAAAATTGAAGATAATATACCTTCTATTTCATAAGGAATCATTACAAATATTTGGCTTAAAATAGCCTCTAATATTAAATTAAATATAGATAATATAATAATAATTATAAGTAAATATAAACCCATTTCTAATAAGCAAAAAATTTTATTCATAAAACTTAAATTAAAAAATAAGCGAATAGATTTTACAATATTATCACACCAATCATTTAAAACAGTAAATACTTTTTTCTCATTTTTAATACTTTTTACTTTTAAACCCATTAACTCATCCATACTTACATCAAATAATTTGCAAATAGCGAGTATTTTTTCTGTTTCCGGATAGGCACTATTACTTTCCCATTTTGATACTGCTTGTCTTGAAACATTTAATTCGTTTGCTAGTTCTTCTTGACTTAAGCCCTTCCCTTTTCTTAAATTTGTGAGAATCTCTCCAAAACTCATAATATCACCTCATGCTTTAATTTTAGTATAAAAATACCATTAGCAACCACCAACTTTCGGTGGAACTTTGGTAAATTTAAGTTGCATTTAACTAATTTTCATAGATTTATCCTTTTTCTTTCTTAAAATCATATAATATTTTTTTAATAAAAGCAAATTTTTTAAATTAACTTGACTTTTTGATGGATTAATATATAATATATTTTGCTTAAAACAAGGGGAATTATTATGACAAATAAGCAAGATTTAAATAATTTAAAAGATGATGAAATATATTTTTATTTAATATGTTCTAAAACTTTAAAAAACTTTAATCTTTATAGTGAAGATGATTTATTTAAAAGACTTAAAGAAATATATAAAGATGAAAAAGAAATTATTGAAGATGATTATAATGTGTTATTTGATTTTGTTAAAGATAAATACCGTTATGAATTACTTAATAATTTATTAAAACAAGTTGTAGAATATTTAAAAAAAGATAAATTCCCTGGTTATAAAGATAATTTTTTAGTTGATCATTTAAATTATTTATTAGATTTTATTACTGATTATTGTATAAAAAAATCGCAATTTATAAAGCAAAAATCCCTTAATATCCCTTCATTAGATGGTAATTTAAGAGAAGAATTTATTAGAGAATTATTAAAAGGTTTAGATCCATCTTTAGAATTATTAAATAAATATAATTGGGCAAAAGATAGTAAAAGAATAATTAATTTAGATGAATATAGTATAGAAGAATCTAAAATTATTTTAGCTAAATATGGGCTTTCTAAACCTATAGATTGTTGTTTATTTTTAGATGATGGACCACTTATTATTTTATCAAATAAAGGAAATATAGAGGATCTAGTAAATTTTGCCCATGAATTTGCTCATTTTATTAATGGTAAAAGACTATCTCCTACCTTATGTGAATATTATTCTATCTTTTTTGAACTATATACAATGAAATTCTTATTAAATAAAAACTTTACCAAAAAAGAAATTACCTACTTATATTCATATAGAGTTAATGATATTATTAAATCTTTTTTTGATGGCAGCATTCCTTTTTATTATTTAAAATTATACTTACAAAATGAAGAAGTAAATGAAAAAGATGATATTAATTTTTATAAAAATATTGAGAATGCTAGAAAACTAGCTCATAGATCATGTGATAAATGTATTGAACAGTTAATGCGTAAACCTTATATTATTTCTGAAACTTATTCTTATTTAATTGGATTTGTTTTAGCAGATATAACATTAAATAATTTACAAAAAGAGCCAAATTTATTAAATGAAATAATAAGTTTTGGCAAAAATTGCAATGATAACCCACAAGATATAATTGAGCTTATTGACTTCCAAATAGATAATTTAAAAAGAAAAAAAGTTAAGCGCTAGAAAACTTTGAGAAAACTATAGGAAACATAAAAGAACTAGACTTAAATAATTTATTTATTATATAATAATAAAGGTGTTTATATGAAGATAATAGATAAAATACTTTTATTTATATTTATAATAATAATTCCTATTAATATTCATGCTTTAGAATTACCGGAACTTTATTCTAAAAATGTTTTATTATATGACATAGATAAAAATGAATTATTATATGAAAAAAATGCTGATGAAGTAATTAGTATTGCAAGTCTTACAAAAGTAATGACAACCATTGTGGCAATTGAAAACATAGAAGACTTAAATGATTCCATTACAATTACGAAAGAAATGTTAGATGAAGTTCCCTGGGATGCATCAGTTGCGGGTTTAAAAGAAGGAGATATAGTAACATATAGGGATTTATTATATGCTTCCCTTCTTCCAAGTGGGGCCGATGCTACAACTGCTTTAGCCTATGGCATATGTGGATCATCACAAAAATTTATTGAACTTATGAATAATAAAGCTCAAGAATTAGGGCTTAATCATACTCATTTTGCAAACGTAACCGGTTATGACATTGACAATCATTATAGTACTCCCAAAGACGTTTTAAAATATTTAACTTATGCTTTAAAAAATGATTTATTTAATCAAATATATCGAACTAAAAGTTATACTTTAACAAACGGATTATTAGTTTTAAGCACTGTTTATAAAGCTCAAGACAAATGGAATTACGATTTATCAAGCATTCTTGGTAGTAAAACAGGTTATACGGATAATGCTGGCTTGTGTATGTCAGCAATTATAGATATTAATGGTAAAGAATTACTTCTTTTAACTTTTGGGGCTGAAGTAAATAAAGAAAGAACTTATCATTTAGAAGATACTTTAAAAGTTATTAATTATTTAAAAGATAATTATAAAGCATATACTTTATATAAAAAAGGAGATATTTTATTAACCATTCCTGTAAATGAATCAACAATTAAAAATTATGATATAAAAGTATCTAGAGATATTATCGTAAACTCAATAGATGAAGTAAGTAAAGAAGATTATTATTATGAATATGATGGATTAGATAATCTAAGCTTCAGGAATAAAAAAGGAGATAAAATAGGAACAATTAAGTTTTATTATGAAGATGATGTAATTTTACAAAACGTCTTTTTAGATCAAAATATTAATATATCTTTATTTAAATTCTTTAAAGCCAATTATTTATTATTAATACCCTTTATAATTGTTATTTTATTATCTCTTTATGTTTTTAATTATAAATCTAAAAGAAAGAAAAGAAGAAGAAAAAAGAGGATGTTAGAAAATAAATAAATTATTTTCTTGACATCTTCTTTTCTTTTGGCTTTACAATAGGGAAAATTT
>CANRLB010000070.1 GCA_947631365.1 uncultured Bacilli bacterium
ACTACTTTTAAATTTTCTGGAGGATAAACATTATCAACATTATATCTTTGTTTAATTAAAGATTGTTTACGATTAATCATAGCATATAAATCATCCTCGTTTGTTATAGCCCCAATTACTTCATTATTTAAATAGACATTATAAACATGTTTGACATCATTATCTATATAATTATAACTTGTTATAACAACATACAAAGAAATAACTATTAAACATATAACAAATGTTATTATTTTATCTTTTAATTTCATAATCACTCTTCCTCTAAATTGGGTGCAACACTTCTAAAAGCACTCATATTTAGTTCAAATAATAATTCAATCGTTCCAAGGCTTCCCTTACGATGTTTAGCAATAATAAGTTCAGCTGGTACTATCTTTTCTTTTTGATCTTTTTTAGCTTCATGGTAATCTTTACGATTAATAAATAAAACCATATCCGCATCTTGTTCAATAGATCCAGATTCTCTTAAATCAGACAGCATTGGTAAATTACCTTCTCTTTTATTAGTTACACTACTACGATTAAGTTGAGCTAAAGCAAGAACTGGTACTCCTAATTCAAGAGCCATAGTCTTTAAACTTCTTGATATTTCTGATACCTCAACTTGTCTTGACTCAACTCTTTTATTACCCGTTGTTAAAAGTTGTAAGTAATCTATTACTACTAAACCAAGGCCTTTAGGCATATTAGCAAGTCTTCGACATTTAGCTTTAATTTCCCCTAAAGTAAGTCCTGTATTATCTTCAATATAAAGATTAGTTTTAGCTAAAGTGTTCATTGCTTCATTATAACGTTTCCAATCTTTTTCACTCATATTGCCTGTTTGAAGTTTATATCCTTCAATTCCCCCTTGGGCACTTATAATTCTATTAACAAGTTGTTCTGCTGGCATTTCTAAGTTAAAGATAGCTACCGCTTTCTCAGTTTTAGTCGCTGCATATGTCGCCATATTTAAAGCAAGGGCTGTTTTTCCCATGGCAGGACGAGCCGCTAGAATAATAAGTTCACCGGGTTGAAATCCGGTTGAAATTTTATCAAAATCATAAAATCCTGTTTCTAAACCAGTGATTAATTTTTTATTTTTAGCAAGTTCTTCTAATTTAGCTTGAGCTCTTCTTAATATTTCACCAATTGGTACAAAATCTTTAATATTTCTTGTTTTAACAACATTTAAAATATTTCTTTCAGCATTATCAAGTAAATTCGTTAAATCATCTTCATCATAAGAAGCATTAACAATTTCTGTTGCAGCATTTATTAAATTTCTTCTTGTATAATTTTCTTTTAAAATAGCTATATAATATTCTAAATTAGCTTTTGTTTCAACTGAATCAATTACTTCACTTATATATGATAATCCCCCAATTGTATTTAATCTTTTCTTTTTATCCAGTTCTTCTTTAACCATTCCAGCATTAATAGGTATTCCATTATTATGAAGTTCATATATCGCTTCAAATAAGTATTTATTTCTCTCATCAAAAAACATATCAGCATTTACTTCTTCGCAAATACTATCAACAAGAGTATTATCAAGAAAAACAACTCCCAAAACACTCATTTCTGCTTCTTTATTTGATGGCATTACTCTTGCCATATAATCACCTACTTACTTACAATTATATTAATATTAAATTTAACTCTTTTATGTAATTCAACTAATACTTTATGAGTTCCTAAAGTATCAATATTATGATCAATTTTTAGACATTTCTTATCAATATTAAATCCTAACTTTTTTAATTCTTCAACTATTTGTTTAGAAGAAATATTCCCAAAAACCTTATCATCTTTGCCAGCGCTTACTTTAAAGCAAATATTCTTATCTTCTAATTTATTTTTAACTTTCATATATTCACTAACTAAAGCATCTTCTTCATCTTTTCTTTTAATTATTTCTTTATCTAATACTTTTTTACTACCTTCAGTATATAAAACCCCTAATTTATTTTTAATTAAATAATTATTGCCATAACCATCACTAACATTTATAATATCATCTTTTTTACCTTTACCTTTAACATCTTCTAATAATATTACTTTCATGTTACCTCCTAAATAGCTCTTTTATTATAACATACTTTTTTAATTTATACTATCCACTTCCTTTTTCTACCATAACCTTCTATTTTAACTAAATTCTTATTCTTAAGTATTTTTATATATCTTCTTATAGTTCTTTCACTACATAAATACTTATTAGCTAAATATATTTCAGTAACTTGATTATTATTTTTTATTTCCCATAAAATATCTTTTAGTAGGATTTCATCTATTACTTTCATCTAGTCCTCCTACTATATATTTATGTCTTTTTTCTTTGATTTCCTTTTTTATCAAGAAAAAATTTCACAAAATTTGTGAAACTTATTTTTCTAATTTTTTACTATTGCCTCTTTTTTCTTGTACTTTTTTTTCAATATTATTAACAATATCTTCAATAATTCGTTTGCGGTATTCCTTATTTTCCGCCGCTTCAACAATATGTCTAGTATATAAAGACACATCAATTTTAGGAATTATATCTTCATCTATATCATCATAATGAAATACTAATTCAAACCCAAACATAAAAAACCTCAAATTATTTTTTAAAAAAATATCAAATATATTAATTAAAACATTTCTATTTTCAAAATTAAAGTTATTAAATATCATTTTTTTGAAAGAATAATTGGACATAGAAATTGGTGCGGAACTTATTATTTCTCTAACTGAACTTGGAATAGTTACTTCTTCATCATCAGTAAAAGCTAAATTTATTACATCAAGAGTTTCTAAACCTTCATTTAAGTAAACGTTTCCTTTAGGTTTGTGATTAAATAAATCACCCTTTAAAACTTTTAAAGTGCTTGGCATAATAACGTCTTTATTAAAAAGATCATTTTGGATATTTTTTATAATTGTTTTATCACCAAATGAATGATTATCTTTATTTTCTAAGTTAAGTTCTTTTATTCCCTCAGGAAGTAAGTAAAAGGTATCAGGTAATTTTAAATATTCTTTATACTTTTTAGTTTCACCAATATCTAAACTATAATTTAAATAAATTAAATGAAATAATTCTAAAAAATCTTCAGTTAGCATATATGGTTTTTTATTATATAAATTAACTTCAAAAATGGCATTTTTATTAATATAATAATTAATTAAACAGGTTGTACTTAAAGGAATAGAGGCTTCAAAATTAATTACTCCGTTGTTTCTATAATAATTAGGTAGAAGTGTATCATTAAATGAATGAAGAAAATTAAATAACTTTTTAGGATTATCCATAGCTAAAAAGATATTTAAAAGATAAAAATCTTTAAGGATATCTTCACTTGATGCATTGCCCAATATTTTGAAAAAAATAGGATTAATTTTCTCATTTATAGATATATCATTGGGATCGGCATATTTGTTAGTCCTTTTTAAATACTTTTTCATATCCCATATTTTTTTTATAATTTCTTTATAACATTCTAATTCTTCATCTATTGTATTTTCACTCACAAAAGGTTTTACTACATCAAATGAAGTTAAATAAGTATACTTTGCATAATAAAACATATTAATTTCATTTATGGTAATCATATTAAAATATCTATATAATTTAAATTTTGCTTCATATGGTTTTAATTTCATTTCATAGGTACCTTGTAAACCACTAATTGTGGGTTCATATGAATTTTTATAAACATTAAAATCTTCAATATATTTTTTTAATTTTTGAACTTCGTCTTTATTTAATTCTATATATTCTTTCAACTTTCTATTTAATATATCTAAATCAACAAGAGAGCCTTTTAAATCTTCTCTTATTACTAGCCTCTCGTTCATTGGTAACACTTGTTGCATCTCTTGAAATTCATTTCTTTTATTTTTTAAAGCTAATTTTATTTGATTATATAACGTATTAAGATAAATTGTAGAATAGTCTTTTTTTGAGGCCTTAGAAAAAGGAATTTGTAAATTTTGTAAATTAATTACGATACTATCATCCAAATCTTCAAAATAAATAGTTAAAGTTTTAATAGTACTTCTAACATTTTCATCTAAATGAGGATCATCAGCATTCATACCAACCGATATACTTCCTAGATTATCTTCTATATGATCATTTAAAACACCCGTAATAGTACTTATAAAAATATTTTTAATATTATCATATTTTATTAAATCATAATTATCTTTATTTATTTTAATAGTTACATTCTTAATATAGCGATAATTAAAAGCATTTTTTAAAATTCTAGTAACAGATGATGGAAAAGTAATGTCAACAAATCGTTGATTAAAAAAAGCATATGCGCCTAACTCTCTTAACCCATCATTTAAAACAATGCCCTTTAGACTATTATCCTCAAATAACGTTACAATACGGTTAATTGTTTTTAAAGTTTTAGGAAAGTATACTACTTTTCCTTTAGAATCACTTTGAATTTTATTTATAAGTGTTAAATCGGTCTTTCCTAAATCATTACTAGGTTGTTCATTTATTTTATTTATACCTTCAGGTAAATAATACTTATCTTCTTCTACAGGCTTATAATACTTACGATATATTAAATATAAATCATAATAGTTATCGTCGTAATGATAACAATTTGACCCTACATAATTATATAAATTGGTATTTTTATTACAAGCCCTATTTATAAAATAAATAGTTTCCAAGGACAGATCTTCATCCCAATCAAAAATTCGACAGTCATTAATTTTTATTGGATATTTAGTATTAGTAAAAAAGTTATATAATCCATCTTTAGTATTAAAAGATAATAATAAATTAAATTTGCCAAAATCAGTTAAAATATTTTGATTATTATTAACAAATATTGCTTTTACTAAAAGAATTGCCTTAGTATAATCTTTACTAAATATTTCATTAAATACTTCATTATTACCCATTATGATATCTTGAACCATACTGAATATGATATTTTCGTAATATTCTAATTCTATTTTATCAGTATTTTCATTAACAAATGATTCAATTATCCCATTTTTGCTTATGATTAAGACACCAAATTTTAAATTATATATATTTGTTAAGTCACTTTCATCTATGACTATATCCCCATATTCTTGATATTCTTTATATTCATAAAAGGCACGATATTTTCTTTCTATTTCTTTTATTCTTTTTAATAATTCATCCTTATGTTCTATATCAAAGGGTATTTCTAATATACTATTTATTTCTTCATT
>CANRLB010000071.1 GCA_947631365.1 uncultured Bacilli bacterium
TTCTTTATAATATTCATTAATAATCATACTTTTAACATATTCTCTATCTTGATATATGCCAAAATCTTTTTTATTTTGAACTACTACATTAGTAACTTCTATATCTTTAAAGAATTCTAAATGACCTTTATAAATCCCCAAAACAAACGAATCAAATCTAAAGCCCCACTACATCTTCATTATTCCAATTAAATGTTATAAAGAATTCTTCAGCTTTTTCCATAAATTCATCTAAAGTTATTTTAGTTCCTAAAGTAACATACGATTCATTTATACACGTTTCATCATTAATAGCTAGATATATTATATTCTTCATCATCAATTTTAATATGTTTAACACATATGCTATTAAAATCATCTTTACATATAGATATATCAATATCTTTTAGAGTTAAACCCCTTTTTTAATTGTTTTTTATTTTAGCATAAAAATCTTTGTTTGTCAAATTGTGTTAAGCAAAAGTCTAAATATTATCTAAATTAATAAATTACACAGTTTCTAATACTACTTCTTTTATCTTATCATCAACTATACTATATAAATACATTTTTATTTCTTTATCATAAATACTACTTAAATATTTATAATATACTTCTAATTGTTTTAAATATTTGGGATTATCAATATTTTTTAATTTATAATCAACTATTTTAATTAAATTATCAGAAATAATAATTAAATCAATAATACCGTGATATGTTATATTTTCTTCATCAAAAATAAATTCATGTTCTTTATATAAAGTATCTGTTGGTTTAATATCTAATTTGAAAATAAAATTATTTATTTTATCTTGATAAGGATGATTATTAGGTATAGAAAAGAAATCAGTTTGTTCAAATATTTGATGCATTTTTATGCCATAAGATAAATTACTTGTTTCTTCTTTTGTTAAAAGTTCTCCTACTTCACTTGAAGCATGTTCATTATCAATTAATCCGTTAGGGATATTTACTTCATCATACGTTATAATATCAGAAGTACCACTAATACTTTTTAATTTATTTTGATTATATAAATATTCTTTAGAAAGATGAAGATCATCTATTTTAATATTTTTAACATATTTATCTAAATTATAGGATAGAGAATCAATAATACTTTGAAAACTATTATATTTAAGTCTAATACTCTCATCAACAATATTTTGTTTTACTGCTCCATCATTATTAATAAATGAGATAATAATCATTTTTTCTTTTGCTCTTGTTAAAGCTACATATAAAAGTCTAATCTTTTCTGATATATCATTTTTTAAGTATTTATCTTTATATAAATCTTTTAAAATAGTATTATCTATTCCCTCTTTAAAAAATGGTAAAATAAGACCATATGACTCATCATAAATAAAACGTTCTTTTATATCACTTGTATTAAATTCATCACTAAAGCCAGCAAAATAACAAATAGGAAATTCAAGCCCTTTAGATTTATGAATATTCATAATCTTTACCCCATTAGAACCCAAGTTATTATGATATTTTATTTCATTACTACCCTTTATCATTTGTTTTAGATATTCATAGAAATCATTAATATTATAACCAATATTACTTAAATCAGTGGCTATATTTAAAAGGTTATCAATTCTAATTAAGACCTCTTCAATATTTGTAGTTGTAAGCATAGCTTCATAAAAATTAAATTTATCTAATATTATTTCAATTAATTCATAGTTATCTAAAAGATCAAGATTAATACTTATATCCAAACATATTTTATAAATATCTGTTTCTTGATAATTATTATCTTTAATTATTTTAAATATTTCAGGATCTTTTAAAGATGATAAAAATGATCTTGCGATACTCATAAAATAATATTTAAACTCTTCATCAAAGCATTTATTTTTTATCTTTAAAATTAAGCCAATTATATTACATATAACCATAATATCAGTTTCATCTGTTAAAGTTTTATCTTGATAAATACTAAGTGGAATACCTAAATATTCAAAGATTTTTTTATATAAATTAAAATTTTTACCACGATCCATAATAATACAAAAATCTTCATAAGAGACTTCTCTTTTACTTTTAGTATTTTTATCAATAACTTCATATTTTTTATTAATTTTATCTATAATATCCTTGCCAATAATAAAGGCTTCAATTTCAGCATTATTATATAAGTCATTTTCGTTTTGATAATTATAAATTTCAAGATCATAATTTTGACTTTCATTTTTTAAATCATACATCTTATTAGAAGAACGCATAAGATGCTCTAACTTGTAATTAGCACCCCCAATATTATCATCCATGATGGAAGAAAATATTTCATTTATAGCTTTTATTACTTCAGAGCGAGAACGGAAATTATCCAGTAAATCAATTTTAATTCCCCCATCATGATGACTATACTTTTGATATTTTGCTTTAAAATTTTGGGGATTTGCATTACGAAAGCCATAGATTGATTGTTTAATATCTCCCACCATATAAACATTATTATGACTAATTAAACTTACAAATTCTTCTTGTAAATCATTCGTATCTTGATATTCATCTACTAATATTTCTTGATAACTATTTTTGACTTTTTCACAAACATCTTTATTTTCTTTTAATAAATTAATGGCCATTATTTCAATATCGGTAAATTCATATAAATCATTTTGATTTTTATATAAAAATAACTTTTGATAATATTTTTTTAAGATTTTAATAATTACTTTTAAATAATCTTTTATAATAGCAAATGATTCATAAATTTCTTCTGTATTATTAAATCTTAAATATTCTTTTAATTTTTTAAGACTTGCATCAATACTATTTTTAATATCAGTTAAATCATCACTACCATTAGGTCTTTTTGGTAAAGTAATATTAATATTTTTAATTATTTCATCATAATTTTTAGAATTAATTAATTTATTTAAAGCATTTTCTAATTCTTCATAATATTTAGAATAACTAGTATTGCTAACTAATATTAAAGCATTTTCTAAATTAGTTAATTCTTTTTTTAATAAATTATTAAATTCATCAATATATACATCTATTTTATCTTTACTTAAATAAGTATCAAGGTAAGTATCTAAAAATAAATCTTTAGCACTTATTAAATCCATCTTCTTAATAATATTTAAAAGATTTTTCTTTAGTTCTGTATCATTTTTAACTGTTAAATCCCCGATTAATTTATCAAATAAAGGATCATTTTCTGCATATAATTCATTAAATATCTCATCTAAAATATTTTCTTTAATAATCGCAATAACACCATCAGATGCAATACTAACATTTGGAGATACATTTAATAGATAGTGATATTTTTTAACAAGTGATAATGTATAAGAATCAAAAGTAGTAATATAAGCACTTTCTAAATAATCTAAATTATCTTTTAAACTTGGATGTTTACTTATTTCTTTTCTTATTCGCTCTTGCATTTCTAAAGAGGCTAAATTAGTAAAGGTTAAGATTAATAATTCATTAATTTTAATACCATTTAAAAGCTTAGTAATTACTCTTTCGGTTAAAACTGCTGTTTTACCAGAACCAGCCCCAGCCGAAACAATAATATTTTCACCACTTTCATTAATGGCCATTAGTTGTTCTTTAGTCCAATTAGGCATTATTACCTCCTAAAAAATCTAGATTATCATTATCATTCAAAATAACATAATCACTATTCTTTTTAAAACAAATATCATTAAAAGGGCAATAAAGACAACCAACTACTTTATTATAACCTATTTTTTTAGGATTAATATTAAAGTCCCCCTTTAAAATATGATTAATATCTTCATCAATAATTTTTTCTGTAATCGTAACTATCTTAGTCATTTTTTCTTGGCTTAAAACTTTGCTCGTAGCATAAAAATTACCATCATTTTTAACTTTTAAACCTTTAATTAATTTACTATTTTCATAAGTTTTATCAAATAATTTTAAAGAGTTTATATCATTAGTTGTAAAGCCCACTAATTTTAAACTATCTTTCTTTTCCTTTAAATAATCTTTATTAATATCTCTTTTAAGATCTTTATTTAAAATATATTGAAGATAAAAACCCACTACAAAAGGATTTACAAAAAGATCTGATTTACTAACTAAATATAAATAAATTGGCAGTTGCATATTAAGGCCATATAAAAGATATTTTAAATCAATATTAGAAATACCAGTTTTATAATCAATTATAGCAACATAAGTATTATTTAAATCTTTTTGATATAAAATTTTATCAATAAACCCTAAGAAATTAATATTCATATCTTCTCTACTTTTATCAATACTAATTAATTTTTCATAATAACCATTTTTTAAATTAATTTCTTTATTTTGCTTTATAATAGCATCTTTAACAAATAACATTTCTTCTTTTAACTTATTGATATAAAATTTTTCTTTTGCTGTTAAATTTTCTTTTTTGGCTTTAACATAATTGTCAATTTCTTCATTTATATCTAAATTATTTTGTAAACATTTTTCTAAAACATCATGAAATAAAGAACCAATAAATGTTTCAAATGTTTCTTCAAATTTATTTAACCCAATAATATTAGCTAAATAATAACGAAAAGCACATTTATTATAATTACTTAGATGACTATATGATAAAGTTAATTTATGATTTAAATATTCTTTTAAATCATTAATATCAATATTTTGATATTGATTATCATAAGTATTATAAGTAATTTTTTTAAATGTATTTAAATATACAGATAAATTATTATTAATTCCATAAGTTTCATAATTATATAAATTTTTAGCAAAATTAATTTGATCATATAATAAAGAATAACTATGTAAAATATCATTATTATAATTTTTAGCCTCTAAATTCAAATCACTAACTAAATTAGAAGGATAATATTCTTTTTCATGATCTTGTAATTTATAACTAATTACTAAATTCTTAAAGCTTTTAATTTTATTAACTGTATATTCATAAAATTCTTTATTTTTAATAATTGTAGTTTTTAAATGGATTTCTTTTTTTATTTCATCATCAAGATAATCTTCATCTTTAAATGTTTGAGGTATAATTCCCATATTAAAATTCATTAAAAAAACATATTCATCTTCTCTAACAAAGTCATCAATATTAATAATATCTAAATAATTTTTTAAATTACTATCATTAATTTTAGTCTTTTTAAATTCATAAACTAATATTTCTTTTAAAATATCAAGATCATCAACAAATAAATATTTATTACAGATATTAACAATTTTT
>CANRLB010000072.1 GCA_947631365.1 uncultured Bacilli bacterium
TAATCTTTTCAAATCTAGGAGGAACAAAATTAACTTTAGTATCTTTATTTTTTTGATTTTCTAATACTTTTTTAGAAAGACTATCCATCTTAACAAACCATTGTTTAGAAAGGTAAGGTTCCACTATGGCATTAGTTCTTTCAGAATGCCCAACAGAGTGGATCATTGGTTCAATATTAATTAATAAATTTTCTTTTTCTAAATCTTTAAGTAATTCCTCACGGCATTGAAAACGATCTAATCCTTGGTATTTTAAAGCATTTTCATTCATCGTTCCATCTTCATTAATAACTTTAATTCTTTCTAAATTATGTCTATTCCCTACTTCAAAGTCATTGGGATCATGAGCTGGCGTAATTTTAACAACACCTGTTCCAAACTCCGGATCAGCATGTTCATCACCAATAATCGGAATTAATTTATTAACAACTGGTAAAATAACTTTTTGACCAATTAATTTATTATATCTTTCATCATTTGGATTAACTGCTACGGCAGTATCACCAAATAAAGTTTCTGGTCTTGTGGTAGCAACATCTAAATAACTACTTTTATCTTCTAAATAATATTTTAAATGATAAAAAGCTCCTTCAATATCTTTATAAATGACCTCTTCATTAGATAAAGCTGTTTTAGCCACAGGATCCCAATTAATTATTTTTTCTCCGCGATAAATTAGCCCTTTATTATATAAATCCACAAAAACATATTTAACAGCATTAGAAAGCCCTTCATCTAAAGTAAATCTTTCTTTAGTTAAATCAACGGAAAGGCCTAATTTAGCCCATTGTGAATGAATAATACTTTTATGTTCATCTGTCCATTTAAAACATTCTTTTAAAAAGTCTTCTCTTCCAAGTTCATATTTATTAATTCCTTTATCTTTTAACCTAGCCACAACTTTAGCCTCAGTGGCAATCGCCGCATGATCTGTACCAGGAAGCCATAGGCAATCATAACCTTGCATTCTTTTAAAACGAATAATAATATCTTGTAAAGCAGTATCCCAAGCATGCCCTAAATGAAGTTTACCTGTAACATTAGGAGGTGGAATAACTATTGCATAAGGTTTTTTAGAAGTATCCCCACATTCAAAATAATGATGATTAAGCCAATATTCATAACGATTACTTTCAACTAATTTTTGATCATATTTTTTATCTAACATATCTATTCCTCTTTTCCAAATAAAAAGATGATACCAAAAGGGTGCATAAGCACGGTACCACCTTTACTTTAACTTTTAAATGATATAGCAATTTCTGCATATTATATTCCATTTGCAACCAATATATTTTAACTTATTAGTTTTCACCAACCACTAACTCTCTAAAAAAGTACCAATATATACCTCAAACTTCTTTATATAACAAATACTATTTTAACAAATTAATTAAGATATCGCAAGTGTATCTAATAAAATATTATCTTGTTTAATTAATAAATTATTATCTCCTTCTTCAATACTTATATTTTGAATATTATTTAAATAGTATGATTGAAGATAATTATTATTTAAATCTTTATAAATATATAAAGTATTATTAATTACTAAGGCAAGATAGTTATCACTAATACTATAATTACTTATATAATAATCATTCATAAGTAAATTACCATTTAAATCATAAATCATAAATTCATTAGTACCTTTACTTATAACATAGTTATTATTAAACGCCACTATTTCATGTTCTAAATTACTTAAAATGGTCTTATTTTGATCTTTTAAAGTCCACTTATTATCTTTTTTAATTATAAGTTTATGATTTAAAATAGTAATACTTTCATTAACAATTTTTTCAATTTCCTTTATTTCTTCATTTATTTCATAAACACCCCATAAATTATCTTTTGATACCAGATAAACATTATCTTCTTTTTTTACTTCATTATAGGTATTATAAATTTGATTATTTATAATATCATATAATTTTATTAAATTACCATCTGTAATAAAAACATATTTTTGATTAATAATTGGATAAGTATAAGTACATCTTTCATTTTCACATTTATATTTATTTATTAATAGAGCATCTTCATTATAAAACCACAAATAACCTTTAAAATATGGAAAGTGCTTAATATTTTCTTCCTCATTATTAATATTTTTATTTTTTAATGTATAACTATAAATAGTAAGAGGAAAGAAAATAATTAGAAGAACAATCATAGTATATAAAACTATTCTTTTATTCATAAACATTACCTTCAAAATTATATTTATAAACTTGATCATCAATAGTTATTGTAAAATAGTCTTCAAAAGTTATTGTAAATTCATGGCCTTCTATATCTAGGCCTTCTTCTAATATTCCTAAAGAATCATCATATTTATAAATATTAAGTTTATTATCACTAATACCTACATAATAATTATCATAAAGTTCAATATAACTAAATTCATTACTTATCTTTTTTAAATCATGATTATATATACTATAAATATCATCAACACTAACCATTAAATAATAATCATTTTTCTTATTAATATCTTTATATTTAAACTCTATTTTACCTTGAGCTTTTGATGAAGTAATTTCTAATATCCCATAATTATCTTTATTATTTCCAATTGCTGACTTAGCTAAAATATAAGAAGATGCTGTATAAATATGTTTCATCTCTTTATTAATTTCACTATTATTTAAAACATTAATAAAACTATAAGTACCCATATTTTTATTATTTTTAAGATCATATAAATAAATACTATTTCCATCTTTAATAAAGACAAATTGGTTATTATAAATTCCTGATAAACCTAATTCATTACTAAATAAAGAACAATTATTTAAAGTACTATTATTATTTATAATTTCATTATTATTTAAACATTCATAATGGCCAATTAAATTATTTTTTAAGGTATCACTATAAAAATATAAAATATTATTATAATAACTCATATAAGCATAATTTTTACTAATTTGCCCCTCTAATAAATTAATTTCTTCCGTTTCATCATCTATTTTAACTATAATTTTATCATTCTTTTTATCGATTTCATAGGCAATTAATGTTTCTTTTAATTTATTATCTTTATCATATAAATATTTTTTTACATAATAATTATTATTTAAAACTATTCCCTCTTCATTAAGTTTATTTAATTTATCATCCCGAAGATATAATTTATCATTATTTACTAAAGCAATAATATTATCATAGAAAGATATATAATCATAATCTTCTAATACTTTTTCGTTTTTTAAAGTATATAAACTATAATTATTATTAGTAACTTCTACAAAATAATCTTTGCTAACGCTTTTAATTTCTCCTGTAATATTAGAAGATATTTTTTTACCATCTTTATCAATAATATAAACATTATTTTTATCTTCAGCAACTAAATAATTTAAATTATTATTAATGATTCCTAGATTATCATAAATACATTTTATTAAAAATTTATAGCCATCACTTGCAAGTTCAATTAAACCATAATGATTATCTTCATCTTCAATAACTACTAAATTATTTGAAATATCATATATTTTAATATTTTTTAAATTAAGTTCTTTATTTTTATTTTTAATATTATATAAATAAATATTTGTTCCATCTTTGACAAAAACAAAATTATCAAAATATATACTACTAGTTAAAAATATTTCGCTTCCTTCTTCATTAACGCTAGTAATACGATCAAATTTATCGGTTGTAAAATCACTTTTAGCTACCATACAAGACTCAGGATTTTTATTAACACATTCATAGCTTCCAATAACTTCATCCATTTTATCTAAAAATATTAAACTGCCATTTTCATAACGATAATTATCTTTAGCAATTACGACATCATTATTAAGTTTTTCTTCTTTATTATTTGTTTTATCTTTAAATATAAATAAAAATAAAAGCAGAAGTATAATTACTATTAATAAAATAAGAGGAATACCAATAATTAATACTCTAGTCTTTTGATCTAAATTATCCCATTTTTCTTTAAGGCTTTCTTTTTTATTGGTATCTATTGCTAATTCTATTTTTTGTTCATTAGTATCACTATTTATTTCAATTATTTCATCATCATCCATATAAACTCCTCTATTCTATAAAGATTATAGCATAATATAAAATATTTTAAAAGAGGATGCCAAAATTTCAAATATTTAAAAAAGTCTCCATTTTGAGACTTTAGTTTCCTTTAACTTGATTCATTACTTCTTCAGCAAAGTTATCATTTCTTTTTTCCATTCCTTCGCCAACTTCATAACGAATCATTTTTATTACTTCTCCACCGTTATTAGCTACATAAGTACTTACAGAAATATCACCATCTTTAATAAATGGTTGTTCAACTAAACAAACTTCTTTATAGAATTTTTTAATTCTTCCTTCAACCATTTTTTCTGCAATATCTTGAGGTTTCCCCTCATTCATAGCTAGTTCTTTTTGAACTTTTCTTTCGTTTTCTAAAACTTCACTAGGAACATCTTCAATATTTAAATAAAGAGGTTTCATAGCAGCAGCTTGCATAGAAACTTCTCTAGCTACTGTAGAACTTGCATTTTTTACTATTGTAAGAGCAGCAATCTTACCACCCATATGTAGATAATCACCAAAAACTTCATCATCATTTTTATGAACAATTTCAAATCTTCTTAATGATAATTTTTCACCAATTTTAGCAACCATTGAAATAATATAGTCGCCAATTTTTCCATATTCTGTTTCTACTTCATTAGCTTCTTCTAAACTTTTGGCCTCACTCTTTAAAAGAGCATGACCAATAACTTCAATCATTTTTATAAATTCAGCATTCTTAGAAACAAAATCAGTTTCTGAATTAACTTCTAAAATAACAGCTTTATTGCCATCAACAAAAATATTAGCAAGTCCTTCAGCTGCAATTCGACTTTCTTTTTTAGCAGATTTAGCAATACCTTTTTCACGTAAATAGTTAATAGCTTCTTCCATATTACCATGAGATTCTTCTAAAGCTTTTTTACAATCCATCATTCCCGCTCCAGAAGTCTCACGTAATTCTTTAACCATACTTGCAGTAATTTCCATATTATCCTCCCTCTTTATTTTAAATTATTAATTAATTCTTCTTTTTTCATTGCACTATAACCTTTAACACCAGCTTCTTTAGCCATTACTTTTAATTCAGTTAAAGTTTTAGCACTTAAATCTTCATTATCAGAAA
>CANRLB010000073.1 GCA_947631365.1 uncultured Bacilli bacterium
TTAAAAGTTGAAAATAATTTGGTTTATAATTAATAAGGGAAGCATAACAACTTCTTTTATTTTTGTGTAAATTGTAATTTTTCTTTGATTGTGATATATTACTAGCAAGGTGATACCATAAAATGAAAAAAGTATTAACAATAATTTTAGATGGATTTGGTTTGAGAGAAGAAGAGAGAGGTAATGCAATAAAATCTGCAAATATGCTATGTTTTAATAAACTATGGGCAGAGTATCCACATTCAGTATTATCCGCATCAGAAGAAGCAGTAGGTCTTCACGAAGGGCAATTTGGTAATAGTGAAACAGGACATACTACTATTGGCGCAGGTCGTTTAATTAAACAAAACGAAACTTTAGTGGATGATTTTTTAGTAAGTAATGTATTAGAAAATGAAAAATTTAAGAAATTGTTATTAAATAAAGATAAAGATATTCATATTATGGGATTATGTAGTGATGGTAATGTTCATGCTGGAGTAGATGACTTTTTAAAAATGCATGATATTCTTGTTAAGAATGGTTTTACTAAAGTACATTACCATCTAATTACTGATGGTCGAGATACCGGTGTTCATTCTGCTTATACTTATATCAAACAAATTGAAGATGCAATAAAACATAGTAAAGTAGGTAATATTGCTACCATTTGTGGTAGATATTATGCTATGGATCGTGATAAACATTATGATAGAACTAGAAAATATTATGAACTTGTTACGAGAGGTGTAGGTAATAATTATAGTGATATTAAGAAGATAATTACTGCAATGTATGAAAAAGGAATAACTGATGAATTTTTAAATCCTATTGTAGTAGATTCTAATTCCTTAATTAAAAATGGCGATGTTTTAATTTGGATGAACTATCGAGCGGATCGGGCTAAACAAATATTAAGAACTTTTGTTGATCCAAGTTTTAATGAATTCCATACTTATAAGATGGATAATTTAGAAGTATATTCCTTCTTACCAATAGATAAAGATATACCTACTAATAATTTTATACAGGAGCCAGTTATTAACAATCCACTAGGATTATATTTTGAAAAGTTAGGTTTAACGCAAGCAAGAATTGCTGAAACCGAAAAATTTCCACATGTTACTTATTTCTTTGATGGCGGATACAATGGCAAGATTAGTAAATGTAGTGAGTTTTTAATACCATCACCACAAGTAGCTACTTATAATTTAAAACCAGAAATGAGTGCAGTAGGAGTTACTAAAAAATGCATTGAATGCATGGAACAAGATTATGATTTTATTTTAGTAAATTTTGCTAATCCCGATATGGTTGGTCATACAGGTGATTTTGATGCTACTGTTAAAGCTTGTATGGCAGTAGATTTATGCCTAGATAAAATAATTGAAAAGGCTGACGATAATTTCTATAAAGTAATTATTTTAGCTGATCATGGTAATGCCGATATAATGATAGATGATAATGGTAATAAAGTTACAACCCATACACTTAGTAAAGTACCATTTATTATAAGAGATAAAAATGTTAAATTACAAGAAACTGGTAGTCTTACAATGGCTGCTCCAACGATATTAGAATATATGGACATCGCAATACCAGAAGAAATGAAAGAAACGGAAATTTTGTTAAAATAATTTACTTGTAAAAATAATAGTTTTATAATATATTTAAAATAGGAGTAGGAAGTGTGAGTTATGAATAATGAACAAAATAATAATGTTCAAAATGGTTTAGGAAATACTGAACCAGTAAATCAAGAAAATGTAGCATCAGTTGAAAATAGTGTTCAACCAAATAACAATATTGAAAATATTCAACCAGTTATGCCAGAACAACCAGTGCCATCTGTTCAACCAATAGAAAACCAAAATAATGGTGGAGTTGTGCTAGTAAATGAAGGAAAGAAAAACAATACTGGATTAACAGTTACTTTAGCGGTTTTAGGAGTGCTAATAGTAGTAGGAATCGTTTTAGGAGTTCTATGGTTCTTAAAAGGCGGAAGTACTAAAAATGTTTATTATCAAACTATTGATAATTTAGCTAGTAATGCTATTACTAATATTGATAAAATTGAAGAAGAATTAAATAAACCTTTGGGTATAAATGCTAATATAAGTGCTAATATGACTACTAGTGATAGTAGTATGCGATCTATAGCAAGCCTAATTAATAAAATGAAAATCAATATGGATATGGAAATGGATTATAATAATAAAGTAAGTAATATGACTTATGATATTAAATATAATAATGGTAGTTTAATTAAAGCAGATCTAATATTAAATAATGATAATGCTTATGTTAATTTAAATAGTTTATATAGTAAATCTATTAAGATGCCTGCAGATTCAGGAATTGAAAATTTATGGAACGCATATGATTTTGAAAGTTATAAAGTAGTAATTGGAGAAATGGCTAATATTATTAAAGCATCTTTAAAAGAAGAATATTTTACTACTAAAGATGCTAAAGTTAATAATGTTAATACTAAAGTTTATATATTAACATTAACTGGTAAAGATATGTATAATTTAGAATTAGATGTTTTAAACAATATGCTACAAGATGAAAAATTAATAAATGCTTTAAATTCTATAATAGGTAGTGATGTTAAAGAGACATTAGAAAGTATTAAAAGTAATGTTACTGAAGGTAAAGATACATTTGTAAGTGAAATATATGTTAATAAATCTACTAATAAATTAGAAAAAGTTAATATAAATATTAATGGTAGTGCACTTGAGTTAATTAAATCTGATGCTGATAAGTTTAATATTGTTCTTAATAATAGTGATAATAAAGTAGTTATTGGTTATATAATTATGAGTGATACTAATTTTACTATTTCCTTAAAAGATACTGGTGTTGATATTACATTAGAAACAAAAATGGAAAATAATACAAATATAATTAATTTAAACTTTGAAGCATATGGTACTTATATTAAACTTAATTTAGAAAGACAAGAAGAAAGTTGTAAAGTAGGAATTACTTTAAGTGATGATAATAACAATAAATTAACATTAAATGTAGATTATACAATGAAGCAAATAAGTAAAGTTACATCTAAGAATGTTAGTAATTATATTGAATTAGATAAAATGACTGATAATGATTACAATACAATAATGCAAAACTTATATCAAAATAGTACGTTAATGTCTTTAATGCAAAGTTTAATAACAATGTAATTCAATAATAAAAGTGTGGTAGTTTAAAATTATCACACTTTTTTATATTTTACTTTTAGGATAAGGTTTTCTTTCATCTGTTTTATTAAGTAAATAATCAATAGATACTTTATAATAATCAGCTAGTTCGCTCAAATAATTAATAGGTATTAATCTTTTACCAATTTCATATTCTGAATATTGTTGTTGTTTAATGTGTAGTATACTAGCTACATCTTTTTGTAATAAATCTTTATCTTCTCTTATTTCTTTTAATCTATTTATATTCATAATAACACCCAACTAAATTTTTTCATACAATACATCATTTGTATTGACTGTACAAAATAAGTTTTGTATAATTTATTTATAATACAACATATGTTTTGTATAATGAGAAATTAAGAATGGGTGATTAAAATGGAGAAAAAAATAAAATATATGTTATTTTTAATTATTTTTTTAGCATCTTTTCTTTCATTGCGTTTTTTATTTCTAAAAAAAGATGTTGATAATACATTACCAGAAGTTAAATTAAATTCAATAATAGATAAAGAGAAAGCAATGGCTATAATGGTATCAAATGACGGAAGTTACTATCAGGAATATACTGAAGATATATGGCCAGGTGATAATTATAAATTTAAAGAGGCAAAATGTATAGATAATAATGGTAGTTTAGTTGATGAAAATATAATTTCATTTGAGAATGATAAAGTGGTACTAGAAACAAATCAAACTGTATATTGTACTTTATATTTTGATAAGAAAATAATTATAGATATATTAAGAGAAAATGATCCAAATAAAGTATTGAGTAGTGAAGAAGTTGGTGGGATGTATCGTTATCAAGGTTTAGATAAACAATATAAAAATGATAGTGTAAATAATCCGAATAAATTAAATATAGTTGATAATAATTATATATGTTTTGGAACTGATGATAAAAATGCGTGTTTAAAAGATGAAACTAAATATATGTATAGAATTATTGGCGTAACAAAAAGTGCTGAATTAAAATTAATAAAAGAAACATTTTTAAAAGAAGGCGGTTCGGTAATAACACCCCAATGGAATGATAAATATACATTAAGTTCACCATATGATGGAGTAAATGGTGATTGTGATGAAGATAAATGTGAATGGCCAAATGTAATGTTATATAAAAGATTAAATGGTATAAGCAGTGGTACAATAAAAGGTAATGATGGAAATAGTAATATATTTGTAAATAGTAGTGAATATGATTATATGCAAAAAGATGATGATTGGTATAAATTAATTGCAGATCATGACTGGATGTATGGAGATGTTGCTCCTACAGAATCATATAATGGAGATGCAATGTATCAAATTGAAACTGGTCAAGTAGCGACAACAAGATATTGGCCGAAACTAAATTCTAAAACTACAACAGAAGAATCATATACTTGGAATAAAAAGAAAAGTGCAAAAATAGGATTACAATATTTATCGGATTATTATTATGCATATCCGGGAGGAAACCCTAGTGCAGGAACAAATGCGATAAAATCATGGATATATTTCGTAAATAATAAAAATAATAAATATGATTCAAATGCAAATTCCACATCTGATGATCTAAACAATTATGAATGGTTTTTAACAAGGTATGGATCGAATCGTAATGACTTACTTATTCAAACTCGTTGCACAAGT
Source organism: uncultured Bacilli bacterium (assembly GCA_947631365.1). Taxonomy (GTDB): domain Bacteria; phylum Bacillota_I; class Bacilli_A; order RF39; family UBA660; genus SIG200. The sequence goes on from CANRLB010000073.1 coordinate 4,833, forward strand.
TCTGATGCTTTGTTGTATGGTTGGAATGTTTCCTTTCATTCTGCAATTCGACCAACTTTTTACTTATCAAATGCAATTGAAATATCAGGTACTGGTACAATAGATAATCCATATTTAATTGATTTTTAATATTAAATCTTAGACTTGACAAAAGTTTAAGATTTTTTCTATGCAAAAATTTGTCAAATTTATGGTTGCATTTCATAT
>CANRLB010000074.1 GCA_947631365.1 uncultured Bacilli bacterium
GGTACTGTTATTACTTTATCTAATCATTCACCATTTGAACATCATCAATCATTTACTTATGATATTAATGATTATTACACTAATGAAAATACTTTAGAAATAACAAGCAGTTGTTATTTATGTAATCGTGATATTGGTAGATACATTATTAGTAGCCATTATGCTGATGAAGCTTTGGGAGAATTTATTGATTATATAAAAAATAGCGATTATTTTAATAATACCGTTTTTGTTTTCTATGGCGATCATGATGCTAAAATGAGTTATAAAGATATGAATTATCTATATAATTATGATTACTTAACGGGTGAATTAAAAAGTGAAAATGATCCAACTTATAAACATTATGATAGTTTTGATCATTATTTAAATAAAAAAACGCCGCTTATTATTTGGACGAAAAATACTAAATTATCAAAAGTATTCAAAGGAAAAGTTGATACAATTATGGGAATGTATGATTTAGCTCCAACTTTATATAATATGCTTAATATATCTAATAAATATGTTTTAGGTCATGATATTTTTAATATTAAAGATAATAATATTGTCGTGTTTCCTAGTGGTAATTATTTAACTGATAAAGTTTATTATAATATTTCTACTAATGAATATAAAGAATTAAAAAATAATATTATCATAGATAATGAGTATTTAGTTAAAAATTTAGAATATGCTGATAAAATAATGGAAATAGGTAACGCAATAATCGATTATAACTTATTAGCTAATTTAGAAGAAAAAGAGGTTTAATGTGAGTAAAAAATATAAAATTATTTTAAGTATAATTTTTGTGATAATAATATTTTTAGCTATTTTTTTAATAACAACACAGTTTAATAATCAATTTAAAACTAATTATAAAGTTATTGATGAAATAAATGAATATGGTTACTCCTTAGATGATCGTGATAGTAAATTAATGAAGGAGGAATTTAATAAATTAAAAAAAATATTAGCAAATAAAGAAATAAATTATAGTGATTATGCTAGTATTTTAGCTAATTTATTTGTTATTGATTTATTTACAATTAATAATAAAGAAAATAAATATGATGTTGGTAGTTTAGAATATGTTTATCCTAATGTAAGAGAAAATTTTAAATTAAATGTTATGGATACTATTTATAAATATTTAAATGAAGATGATAAAAATAGTTATCCATTAGTGAATAAAATTACTGGTAATGCAGTAAGCGATGCCACCTATACTTATGAAGGAAAAGAATTTGAAGCATATAAAGTTATAGTTACCTGGAATTATAGTGAAGATTTAGGGTATTATACTAAAGGAGAATTATTATTAATTAAAGAAGATGATAAATTATATGTGGTATCTTTTAAAGGAGTAGAAGAGAATTGAAAAGAGGATTAAAGAAATTAATATATATTAGTAAAATTAGATTGGCCATTTATTTATTAATAGGTATCTTATTAATATTATCTTCTTTTTTATTTACTTGTTCTATTCTTAAATTAAATGATATTGAAAATTTATTAAGAGTATTTATTCTGCTTTTTCTTTATATTTTTATCATATTTTATTTTTATATAGTTTATAAATTTATTATTAATAAAAATAAAATAAAATATATCATAATTAATATTATTTGTTTTTTAATTAGTTTTATTTTATTAATTATTAGTTATTATATAAATGTTTTTTATGGAGCGATAGATTTTATTGCTAATAAAAATGTTAATTATTATACTGGTTATTTAATTAGTTTAAAAGATACTAATAAAATTAAAAATGTAGGAATGATTAATAATGAAGATGATATTGAAGGCTATAAAATTGCTAATATTATTGTTGATGAATATAAGCTAGATTATGAAATTTCAGATTATGATAATTATGAAGATATGATAGATGATTTATATGACAATAAAATAGATGGGGCATTTGTACAAAGTGGTTATAGTGATGATTTTTTAGATCATGTTGATATTAAAAAAGAAACTAAAATAGTTTATAAAAAAACTATTGAGGAAAAAATTAAAAAAAATAATAATAATAAATTAGATAAACCGTTTACTATTCTTTTAATGGGAGTGGATTCTACAGAAAATACTATTGAAACAGCTAATTCTTTCAATGGTGATACTTTAATGTTAATAACTTTTAATCCTAAAACTTTAGCTGCGACTATGTTTAGTATTCCAAGAGATTTATATGTTCCAATTACTTGTAAAAAAGGAGCTTCTGCTAAAATTAATTCTTCATCGGTTGGTGGTATTGATTGTGTTATGGATACAATTAAAAATCTAGTAGATATTAATATTGATTATTATGCTCGAATTAATTTTAAAGGAGTAGTTGATTTAGTTGATACTTTAAAAGGTATTGATGTTTTAGTTACTTATCCTTTTTGTGAACAAGATAGTAATCGGGACTTTTCAAAACAAATTTGTTTAAAAGCTGGTAATCAACATTTAAATGGAGAGCAAACTTTAGCTTATGCAAGACACCGTCATACCCTTCCAACCGGTGATTTACAAAGAATTCAAAATCAACAACTTATTGTAGAGGCTATAACTAAGAAATTGTTATCATTAAATACTTTAACTGATTTTAAGAAAATATTAGATGTTGTTAGAAAAAATGTTGCTACTAATTTATCGGAAAGTGAAATAACATCAAGTTATGAAATATTAAAACAAATGATTTTGAATTCTAATTCTTTAAAAGAAGGAGTAGTAATTTCTAAAGCATATTTAGAAGTTTATGATAAAAGTATTTATAATGAAAAAAGAGGAACTTACTCAGCTGCTTTAGGTTATTATGAAAGTAGTTTAGAAAAAATAAAGAAATTTTTAAAAGTTAATTTAGAGTTAGAAGAACCAGAAATAATTAAAGATTTTTCTTTTGATGCCAATACCCCTTATGAGCAACCTTTAGTAGGTAAGGGCGAAAAAAACGAGGTAAATAATCCAACTGTTCCTAATTTTATAGGTAAAGATGTCTCTTATGTTGAAAATTGGGGTAGTAAAAATAATATAACTATTAATAAAGTAATGGTTAATAAAGATGATACGCATTTTAATAGTAATGTTAGTATTGGTTTAGTTGGATCTCAAAGTATTAAAGCTGGGGCTAGTCTTACTAATATTAAATCAATAACTATTTATATTAATGTTATGACGGAAGATGATAATAATCAAAGTGAAAGAGAAGATGATGATAATATCATAGATGATCCAATTAATGATTTATTTGATATTAATTAATCATTTTCTTTTTTCATTTGTTTTTCACAATTATGGTATACTATTAGATAAATTGAAGGTGATTAAATGAATATCTTAGTTGTCGATGATGAAAAATTAATTAGAGAAGTTATTAATGAATATTTAACTTTAGAAGGTTTTAAAGTAATTGAGGCTGAAAATGGAATTAAAGCTATTGAAGAATTTAAAAAGAATAATATTAATTTAGTTATTATGGATATAATGATGCCAAATATGGATGGATATACAGCCTGTAAAGAAATAAAAAAAATAAGAGAAGTTCCTTTTATTATGCTATCAGCAAGAAGTGAAGAATATGATAAATTAATTGGTTTTGATTTAGGTATTGATGATTATGTTACGAAACCATTTAGTCCTAAGGAATTAGTGGCTAGAGTTAAAGCTATTTTAAAAAGAGATAATAAAGAAATGATTATTACTTTAGCAGGTATTAAAATAGATGATTTAGCTCATGAAGTTTTTATTGATGACAAATTGATTCTTTTAACACCTAAAGAATATGATTTATTAAAATATTTAATCCAAAATAAAAATATTGCTTTATCAAGAGAAAAATTATTATCAAGTATTTGGGGTTATGATTTTTATGGAGATGATCGAACTATTGATACTCATATAAAAACTTTAAGACATCATTTAGGTAAGTATCGTAATCTAATTAAAACAATAAGAGGAATGGGTTATAAAATTGAATATAAAGAAGAAAATTAAAGGAATAGAATTTAAAAATATTATTTTAATATTATTTTTTAATGTTGGAATTATCTTATTAATGTGGATTTGTGAAATTTTTGTTTTTCAAGCTGTATATAAAACTAATCAAATTAAAAGAATAAATAATATTGTTGAAAAATTTAATGAAGAAAATGATAATTTTTATGAACTTGCTGAAAATTTAGCTTATGATAATGAAGTATGTATTAGTGTTATAGATGAAGATAATGCTATAATAAATTTTAATACTAAACAATATGGTTGCTTGCTTAATAAAAATAATGCCACAATTAGAAAATTAACTTTAGATTTTATTAATAGTAATGATAAAAGTAATTATTATAAAATTAATAATCCTTTAACTAATACTAAAAGTATTTTATATGAATTTAAAAGTAATAATAAAAATATTTTAATTTTTAGTAATTTAGAAAATGCCTCTAATTATTTTCAATTATTTAGAGTTCAAAATACTTATTTTATTATTTTAATAATTATTTGTTCTGTATTAATTTCTATTTTTATTGCTAATATTACAACGAAACCAATTAGAGAAATTACTAAAAAAGCTAAAGAGATAGGTAAGGGTAAATATGATATTAAATTTCCTAAAAATGGGATTGTAGAAATTGAGGAGTTATCTAATACTTTAGAAGAAGTCCAAAAAGAATTAAGTAAAAGTGATGAGGTTAAAAGAGATTTACTTGCTAATGTATCTCATGATTTAAAAACCCCACTTACTATGATTAAAGCTTATGCCGAAATGATTAAAGATATATCTTATAAAGACCCTAAAAAAATGAATGAGCATTTAGATATAATTATGGATGAAAGTGATCGTTTAACTAATTTAGTTAATGATATCTTAGAACTTTCTAAAATGCAAAATGAAAGTTATATGTATAATTATGAAGAATATGATTTAGTTAAAGAAATAAAAAATATTATAAAAAAATACGAAGTAATGGAATATTTAGAACAATATAAGTTTATTTTAGAACTTCCTAAAAAAGCTATGGTTAAAGCTGATAAAGAAAAAATAAATCAAGTTATTTATAATCTTTTAAATAA
>CANRLB010000075.1 GCA_947631365.1 uncultured Bacilli bacterium
ATAATTGATTTTAATTTTAACTTTAAAGCTGATAAAGAAATTGGTTTATATCTGTTTCTTTATCAATTTAAGGAGATGTATAATGAATAAAAATAGAATTAGATATAGACAACTAGATTATAATATTAATGAATTTAGAGATAAATTAGGGGATTGGGATATTCCCCAAAGAGGATGTGGACCAACTTCTATAGCTATTATACTTTCAAACTATGGTATAAAATATGACTCAGTTGAAGTATTAAAAAAGATAATCATTGATAGAAATGACAATTTTGATGATTCATATTTAAAGCCAAAAGGCATAGACCATAAAGGTTTAATATATTGTCTAGATAGGCTAATTGAAGAAGATAAATTAAATATTGAGTATGAAATTATAAGAATTAATTTTAATAATCCCGAAGAGCAAAAACAAAAAATTGTTAATAATATAAGGAATGGTAATATGGCCATTATTCACGTTGGACCAATGGATGGCTATAAAGAATATGAAGGTACTTTTTCACATAATGGGCATTATCTAGTTGTTAGTGATATTGATGAAAATAATAATTTTTATGTGATTAATCCAAATAAAATTGGTGATAAACAAATTGGTGTTCCTTTTTCATATGAAAGTTTAATTAGAGAAATTTATGGTAGAAAAGATTCATTTAATTTTTTATTTATAAAAAAGATAAATTAATAAATATAAATGTTATAAATTATTTATCATAAGATCTACTAACTTTTTAACACTATAATTAGGGATTGTTTTATTTAGCGTGGCAATGCCAATATATCTTGAAGGAATATTTGGTGTAACTTTTATTTCGTATAAAGTTTTATTTAAATCATCTTTAACAAATTCCTTTGTAGCATAACCTATTCCAAAGCCACTTTTAACAAAATCCATAATTAAATTATAGCTAACTATTTCTGTTTTAGGAGTTAATTTAATTTTATTTTCATTTAAATAATTATTAAGAAATGCTCTTGTATTAGAAGGGCTTTTTTGAAATAATAGCGGGTAATTGTTTAATTCTTCTAATCTGATATGGCCATTAGTTAATTCATAATACTTTTTATTTCCCACAAAAATATCTTGGACATCCATAACTTTTTGAATTTTTAGATCCTTAGTTTCATTCATAGGCAAGTTAAGAACAAGCATATCTAAATTGCCATTTCTAAGATCTTTTATTAGATTTTCAGTTAAAGCATTTACAATATTTATTTCTATATTAGGATATTTTTCGTGAAATTTTTCTAAATATGGCATTAAAACATATTTACTTACGGTTGTACTAGCGCCGATTGAAATAGTACCATAATCCAAGTTTTTAATATTAGTTAACATGTTTTCACCATTAGTAAAACTTTCAACACCATGTTTTACATATTCGAATAATACTTTTCCTTCTTCAGTTAAAAGGACACCTTTTTTAGTACGTGTAAATAAAGTTATGTTTAATTGATTTTCTAATGTCTTTATTTGCCAAGTGACTGCTGGCTGAGAAATGTGTAATTTATTTGCTGCTTTAGATATACTTCCTTGAACTGCTACGCAATAAAATATTTTGTATGATTCATAATTAATGTTCATATATAAAAACTCCTTATAACTAATATAAATAATATATATTTTATTTATATCATAAATTAAACTATAATACAATTGAAAACAAAGAAAGAAGGATTTTTTATGGCAAGTCATGATGGATGGAAATATGTCTTAGAGACTAAAAAGGGGTATGTCAAGGAAGATGGTGGCTTTACTAGTAAAGTAAAAGAAGCACTGCTTATTGACCTTTGGAATTTTGGTTGGGTAGATGACCCCATAAAGATTTATAAAAAATTAGGGTTCAATGATCCAGAAGTTATTTTATCTGGAGTAACAGAACATACAGTATTCCCTGCTTATGAAGCAAGAGATGGAATAGGTATCGGGTATTACTTACTAATGAATTATGATTATGAAAGTGCATTTTATCAAGCAAGAAGTGATTATAGTCGTTATGAATTATATAAAAATGATAATATTATTGAATATGAAGAAAAGTTAAAGAATAAAGTTTTAGATTATTATCGAGAACGAAAAACTTCACAAGTTTTAAACTCAAGTAATGGCGCTTTACTTATATATCAAACAAATGAGAAAGATACCAAAATATTAGAGGGGGCTTTAAAGCATTTTTATTCTAAAATAGGAAGAGTATATAAATATTCTATTCCTCTAAAAAATCCGCATGTTGAAAAATATTTTGATATGGATAGAGAAGAAAGAGATTATTATAATTATTTTCAACAAAGAGGTTTAGTAGAGTATTTTCTAACTAGATTTAATGATGAAAAATTTAGTTTTGGTTTGCATTTTGATTCGGAAATATTAGATATAAAAATCATTAATGATGAATTAGTATTATATTTAAATGATTGGCATAATTGGAATAATTTTGAAGTTGCTAAAGGCATAAATTCAATTATTAGGGATTTTTATTCTGAAAGAGAAATGCATATTACTAGAATGTTTGGTAGTTTTGTAATTATCCAAAAAATAGATGGAGAATTAAAAGCAGTAAAAGCTACTTCGATACCTATTAAGTACTGCCCTCTTATGGTAAAACTATTAAAAGAAGTTGGAGGAGAAGCGGCAGAAAAATTATTAAACAGTTTAGATGTTAGTGATGCTAAAAAACAAAGCGAATTAATGTGTGAATTAATTAATCAAGTGGTAATTAAAGCGGGATATTTTGATACTAATCGTCCGCTTAACTCTTGTGAAGCCAATGTTTTATTTGGGGCTAGTGAAACAATATCTTCAGCTTTTAAAGCTAGCTTGTTAGATGCTGCAGTTATAGTATCAAATAATTTAGGAACAATAATTACAACAAATGATTCTAATACTCAAGGTGCAGTTAAAAGAATGACGGGATTATTTTATACAAGTCCATCTGACGAAATAACAAAGACTGCTATAGAAGCTGGCATAATTCCTGTATTTCCTTATACTGGTGAAATAAATCAAATTGAAGGCGTAAAGCAAGCAATAAGTAAGGGATATAAAAAAATTGCGGTTACTCTAGCAGCCAAAGATAATGAGTTTATGGCAAAACTTAAAGAATTAGAAAAAGATGATATAACTATTTATAAATTTGGTTTATGCTCAACTGGCATTGATGAAAAGACTGCATTAACAATGCTAAATAATGCCGATATTATATGGTCTTGTGCTTCCAAATATGTTAAAGAATTTATAGAACCGAACGCCATAGCACAAGTAGGGATAAAAATACCAGTTCATATTATGACTAGAAAAGGATGGGAATTAGTAAAAAATCATCTAGAATATATGTCAATGTATAATTATTTAGATGATGTTTCATTATGTAAGGGTGAAGAAAAGCCAGTTATATTAAATCAAGGTAAAAGTTTAAAATTAGTTAGGAAAAAGGAAGTCTATAAATGTAGTGATTGTCCACATCCATGTGTTTAATAATTTTAAATTAGAACAAAAATATATTCATAAAAAAGTTGATTGAATAATAAAAAGCCTATATAATTAAATTGTAATTAATTTTTGAAAAAAATTTAAAAGTGGGGGCATTTATGAAAATTATTCTTGGTTCTAAAAATAAATCCAAAAGGGAAGCAATAGAAATTGCATTTGATACATTAAATATTAGTGATTATGAAGTTCTTTCTGTAGATGTTTCTTCTCATGTTGGCTCAAAACCATTAAATGGTGAAACATTAATTGGAGCTCATAACCGAAATCAAGAAGTTTTGAAATATTGTTTAAAAAATAACATTTATTATGATTTGTTAATAAGCATTGAAGGCGGATATGAACAAGTAGAAGACTATTATTTTATAGTTACTTATGCATCAATTATAGATAAAGAAGGATGCGAATTTATAGGCAAATCACAAGGATTACAAATTACTAAAAATATGTTTGAATGGGTAAAAAGTGAGAGATCTTTAAATAAAGTTATTGAAGAAATATTAGAGAGTAATGATAATAAAAAGGGTAATGGAATAAGTGGATATTTAACTGATGGCTATTATTATAGAAGTATTTTTGATTCATCATCTATAATAAGTGCTTATGAGGTTATGAAAAACTACAAGAAATTCTATGAAAAATTGGAAAGAAAAATAAAATCAAAAAGTAAAAATGATTAATAAAGAAAATTAATTTTTCGGTTAGTAAATGTTAAAATTTAAAATACCTAATCAATATGAATATTATCATGATGGAGTAACAGATTTTTTAGTGTCTATTTATTAACTGATTTATTTGATTATCAAAAAGTCAGTTCAAATATTTTTTTATTTGTTACTATGTAAATGGAGGTAAATATGGAATTAGATAAGGTAATTGCGTTAAGAAGAAGTAATCGAAAGTTTAAAACAAATAAAATTAAGAAAAAAGATATTGATTATTTACTTAACTGTGCAAGACTTGCTCCATCTGCTGCTAATCGTCAACCTTGGCACTTTGTTGTTTTAGAAAAAGAAAGATTAAAAATTGCTGATATTATGGAAAAACAGTTAGAAAGACAAAATAATAAGGTTGTATCAAGAAGTTATGCAACTAAAAACTATAGCCCTTCTGCTAGTGTTAAAGAAAGTATTCGCATAATTAAAGAAGCTCCAATTTTATTTCTAATTTTTAGAGAAAATAATTCTAATTGGATTGAAGGAGATTATCTATCAATTGGCTGCGCGGGAGAAAATATTTGTTTAGCGGCAACTAATATTGGACTTGGTTCAATTTGGCTTAGAGATGTGAGTTATACTAGGTATGATATTGCAAAATATCTTGGATTAGATGATATGGATTTAGTGACAGCTATAGCTATTGGTTATGCTAAGGAAGAAAATTATCGAGCCAAGAAAAAAGAATTAAATGAAATAGTTACTTATTTAAAATAGCTGATTAAAAAAATCATTTTTTTAATGCTATAAATTAATTATTTAGTTTTCTTCTTACTGACATTTTCAAAAAATTATCTATACTGACATTATC
>CANRLB010000076.1 GCA_947631365.1 uncultured Bacilli bacterium
TAACTTCATCCTCCTAGATTAATTTTATCAAATTTTGTATAACTTGACTTATCTAGTTTTTATTATAAGAGTCTCCTCTATATATATTATTTGCTTTTTTTCTCTGATTTCCTTTTTTTTACGAAAATTTCTTAAAAAAAGTGCTAAAAACTAAAAAAATCTCTATTTCTAGAGATAATTTTAATAATTATTCATCACCAAAGAAATCATCATGCCCTAAAAATGGACTTTAAATTGGTATTTGTGTCTTACCTGTGTCTTATAAATGAGATTTATCCATTATATTATAAGAGCAAAAAGCATAAAAAAAGACTAGAAATTTATTCAAAATCTAGTCAATTTTTTAGAATAATTTTATATTATTAAAATGAGCAATTAATTCATTTTAATATTTTAAAACTTGTCCAGGTTTAATTAAATTTGGATTATTTCCTATAACATTTTTATTATTGTTATAAAGAGTATGCCAATCTTTAATTCCTAGTTTTTTTGCAATACCTGATAATGTATCACCTAATTTAACTGTGTATGTTCTTTCTAGTGGTGTGCTAGGTGTTGAATTTACAAGTGAAATATCACTTTCATTCATCCAACCCAAATCACCAGTTGTATTATATGGGTGTTTAGCACCTTTTAAATATCTTGTTATTTTAGTAGTTTTATTTGTAACATGTCCAGTTGGATTAGCAGCATTTGAACTTACATATAAACTACCATTAATAACAACAGTATCACCAACTTTAAATTTACTAGTTGATGGTGTAGGTGCTGGACTAGGATTTACTGGTGTTTGATTATATTCTATAAAATTTAATTTGCCATGATTAACCCATGTTCTTTTGTTATAACCACTTTTAGCACCAATATTACCAACCGCAGTAATTTGTACACCATCTTTCCAAATTGGTGTACATTCAACTGCTAAACCATCACCAATATAAATTCCAATATGTCCTGACATGTGTACAACTTCACCAATTTCAATATTAGAGAAGTCTTTTGAAACATTGGTGCAATAGTTCATCATCGAATCAGCACCAACATCAGGAACACCATTTGCTTTATAAGATGCACCACCATAAGTTTTATTTACATTACCATTCCAACCCCAAAGAATACCTTTAATTAAGCACACACAGTCAAAACCAAAAGTATCTGAACTTGCATTTTTAATTTTGGTAGTTCTTGCACTTTGTTTGTTATAAGAATGGTTATTGCAATATCTATTCTTATTCGTATTATTCATAGGTGCACCAAAACATCCCATAATATATAATGTTTTGAATTTAGTAGCAACCTCTTTTGCTTTATTTGCAAATTCCAAATTATTCATAACTTTTCCCATTATATAACATCCTCCTCTTTTTCGTTGTATACTTCTTCTGTATCACCAACAACTTCAATATATTCTTCTTCTATTTCTACATTTTTTTCTTCTTCCATCATAATTTCCTCCTTAAATATAATCAAATTTAATCATTTTCTGATTTTGTTTTTAATTGTTCTAAAACATCTTTAACTTTTTGTGGTACGGGTAATCCTAAAATGGTGGCATTTTCAATAATTGATATACCCTCATTTGCTAAATAAAAAGAGATTGTTATATATCTCAATCCCTCAACACCTATCGCCTGTCCTAATAGGTTTGTAATACCAACTAATAAAATTATCATTACCTTTTTGAAAATACCTTTAAAACCAATGGAACTCGATAATTCTTTCTTATATATACCACACATAACACCTGATATATAATCCATTGCCATAATTAGTAATAAAGTTATCATCATAGTATCATAACCACCCACTAACCATCCTATCCAAGTAATTGCTGCCGTTAATATTACCTTAATTGTATTGATAATATTCATTCTTTCACCTCCAATCTAGCATTAAAAAAGACAACATTATTTGTTGCCTTATCTTCTATATACATTATACCATAATATCAATGTGAAAAATGTGAATTATTATTTTAAAGCATTTTCAACTTTATTTCTTAATGTTTTAGGAACATCATCTATTTTAATTCTATTCATTTTTATTTGTACTACATAAAAATTAACCATTATAAATAACACCTGCCATTTCTAAAACTGCATCTTCTAATGCACTTATTCGTTCTTCAAGAAGAATGTTTGATTTGTCAGGATTATAAGTTAAATATTTCATTGGATTTTCCTTTATCATATCTTCGGTAATCTCTGAAATATTTACTCTAAATTCGTTCATATCATGAACAAATTGTGTTGTATTATCCTCCTCATTTTTAACTTCTTCAATAAATTTATAAATGAATACATCAGCCATATTATCATTTATTGGCATATACCTATAATTTGGTTGCTTTTCACTAAACATTGCTCTTACTTGCATTTGATATAACCTCCTTTGCATTTTTTAGAGTTTTATTTAATTTTACTTTCTTTATATATTTTTTACCCCACGAATGTTTAAAATATCCATAATAGGATACTATTTTATAAGCATCCGTAAGATTTACTTCAAACTTATTTCGTTTGGCTTTAAGATATACCTTATTGGCTCTATCAAAAATTCTTTTTCTAATAATTGTTTTATAAGTATATATCTTATATCCCATCATATCTATTGGTCTACTATCCAAAGGAAATAATTGATATGTCGGTTTTAATTCTAGTTGCATATTATCATGAAGATATTTTTCTAATAGTTTTGATGCTTTTTTCACATTTTTCTTACTCGAACCTAATAATAATAAATCATCCATATAAAATAAAACATGATTAACAAGATTTATTCGTTTATCTCTTCTTGTTGTATAAAGCATTTCACTAACATAATGATATGGATAAGATAAAAAATAATTTGCAAGAAATTGCGATAAATATGACCCAATACAAAGCCCCTCATCATAAGTATCAATCAAAGCATAAAGTAGATATAATACATCATCATTTTTTATATCTCTTTTTAAATAACTTTTTATAATATTATGATTAACACTAGGATAAAATTTTTTAATATCACACTTAAAAATCCATTTACATTTATTTGGATTTGTTCTAATCCATGTTTCAATAGCATTTTTACCAAAAATTTGTCCTTTATTTGATAAAGATGCACATTGATAATGTCCTATTTTCGCCAAAAACATTTTTTTACAAGAATTTACTGCAATATAATCAAAACATTGTTGCTTCATACTAGCAATTCCAATATTTCTTACCTTTTTACTAGATTTATCATATCGTTCTTCATATTTTATTGGTTCTAATTGTATATTTCTATTTTTTATTTCTAAATACATCTCTTTTGAGATATAATCAACTATTTTGTGTAAAGACATTCTATCGTTGTATGCTAATTTTCTTATCCTTTTTGCAATAATATGAACAGGAGGGATATCACTAGTATATTGTAATACCCACTTCTGAACATATTCGGCGATGAACAAAGAAGTATCATATCTTGTCCACCTTTGTTTACCACTTGTAGCACCATCTAAACAATCATAGATACTATATTTAACAAATTCATAAGATAAATCAAAATTGCTTAAATATCTTTTCATTTGTAATTTCCTTTCAAGATATCAGAGGCTTTCAGTTTATTTTACTAACCTCACATTATAACTATTTATCATATAATGTCCGTACTTTTTGACTTGCAAATTTCCAGTTGGTGTTACAATCTCAAAGTTTTGGCAAATGCCAGAGATACATAATTGTATGTCCTACCAAGGTACGGTATCGAAAAAAACTCTTATTATAAATCTTGAAGTGCGAGCGAGGATGTTCCAATTCCCATTAGTTATACCATTATTAGCATTCAGGCAGGAAAGCCCAGCATTAGTTCCATTATTCAAATTACCGAGCAACAAAAACAAACCTCTTTTTTCGATATCCTCACTTATATTATAACATATATTTTTTTCTATGAAACATTTGAAAGAAAATTAGTAATAAAATTTTTTATTTTAGGGGAGAACCCCTCTTGGCTATTCAGCCAATTCACCCCCAACACCATTGATTGAAAGGCGAGCGAGGAGGTTCCAAGTCCCATAAGTAATACCATCAAAAGCACGCAGGCAGGAAAGCCCAGCAAAAGTACCATTAGCCAAACTACCGAGCAACAAAAACTCTCTTTGTCCACTTGTTCCTGCATCTACATATAAGCCATCGGCATATCCTACTGCTGACCCACTTCCACTTTGTCCTGCTTTGGTAGGTACTGCAATACCATTTTTTAAATCAAATTGCATTTCAGTAATATAATTCCAAGCATTAAGATTAGTTGGTTGAATATCATATTCACATTTCTTATAAGTTGATTTAGCAGTTGATACATTAGTAGTAAGTTTTGATGCATCATTAGTAATATATATTTCTCTTGTACCTGTTGCATTAACTATATCCATAATTGCATTGCCTCCAACTTCATAACCACCAACACTTAATTCAATACCATCTAACACCATACCATGTTTTCCGTTTGTATTTGAACCAACAGAACCATTTCTACCAAGTATTCTATCACTATATCCACTAACTTCATGCATCGTACTTACCCAAGTAGAAGATGTTACATTTATTGGAGCATGGTCAAGTAATAAAGCCGTATGAGATGAGTCTATTACTTCTTTGCCTATAACTTTAACATTGTATGCAAGACTATGCATATAACCATAAACTCTATCATGATTAGTATTAGTTGTTGGGTCGCCAACTGAAACATAACTATCAATATCAATATTATTTGCTTGTGAAGTAGTTAATATTACTCTACTAACATTTTCTTCGGCTTGTGCAACTTGATATTGAAAACTATTATTTGTATTTCCTTGAATTATAGATTGGGTATTTCTAGTTGCAAATTTTAGATAAAATGTTGTTAAAATATGCATATAATCTGACATAAGACCTGCACTATAATATTGTCCTTTTTTATGCATATCAGTAACACAATTACTATAATTGATATTATTAGATTTACTTTCACCTACTGGATTAGTTAA
>CANRLB010000077.1 GCA_947631365.1 uncultured Bacilli bacterium
TTCTTTTTCTTCTACTTCATTATTATTCATTTCATATGAATAACTTTTATTCCATGTTATTATTACGAGTGACATTATTATTACTATTATTAACATTACTTTATTCTTTTTATTCTCTTTCATAGATATACTCCTTTTATATAACTAAATGGTTATATAACAAGTTAATTGTATAACTGTTTGGTTATATTGTCAAGATATCCAAATGGTTATAAGAAAGAATATAATTAGGATGTGATTGTATGTATATTAATAGATTAAAAGAAATAAGAGAAGACCGCGATTTATATCAAAAGGATATAGCAAATATTTTAAATATATCCCAAGTTCAATATAGTAGATATGAAACAGGAATACGATTAATTCCAATAGATAAACTGGCTAAACTAGCTAAATTTTATAATACTAGTATTGACTATTTAATAGGTTTTACTGACGAAAGAAGACCTTACCCTAAAAGTTCGGTTTACAAAGAATATAAATTATAAAAAAATATTGTCTTTAAACAATATCTAATTTATTAATTAATAATTTTTGAACTATTTTTGCATATTTAGTATTATCTTCATTTGACTCAGATAATATAATAACTAAACCACTACAATCTATTGATGTAATAATTGGTATTATTGTAAAATAAGCATTTATACTTATTTTTATATCTTTATTTTTTGATATATAAGTCTCTCTGTTATCAATTAAATCTTTTAAAAAATCATCTAGTTTTTTATTTTCTAATTCTTTTAAATTAGAACTTTCAGCAATTACTTTTTCTCTATCTGTTATTAAAATACTTAAATTACATGCATCATAAACTATATTACATATATTTTGACTAGTATCCTTAATATTTTCTACTTGAGAATATTTTTTTATTATTATTTGATTATCAGAAGTATATATTTCTAATGGTTCACCATCTCTTATACCTAAATTATATCTTATTTCTTTTGGTACAACTATTCTTCCAAGCTCATCGATTCTTCTGGTAATTCCACTTTTACTCATTATAACTACACACTCCTTTTTATAGTGTGGTTAGTTTAAAAATAATTATGCGGATATATTAATGTTATTGAAAAAGAAAATTGGGCTAATAATTTAGAAGGCACTATAAAACCTGTTTAATTGATTTAAACAGGCTTATCTTCCTCTATGTTCCTCAATTTGTGACATATCTTCAACAATTGTTTCTTCTATTTCTTCGGCTTCGGCATGAAGTTGATGATCGTCACGTGATCCTGATGACAATTGGTTATTTTGGCTTGATTTTTTATCATCCATTTTATAATAAGTATAGTTATAGAATGGTGCTCTATTTTCTGGAGGAGGTCCAAATCGCATAGTGCTTAATCGTTTTAACACTGGTAAATAGGTTTCATAAATTTTTTTAGATAAAATAGGAATTAGATGGTAATTAAAATTCATAACAGACCTAACCGGATTTTTGCTATTATTTAAATTTAATTCAATTCCTTTTTTACCATTGGAGTAAGCAGTAGGCCTAGATGGCCCAATAAAACCAGAACATAATTCTACGTCTTCTTCATTTAAAGTTTTGTTAGAAACTGGAGTTTCTAATTCCATGAAGAAATAAACATGCGTTTTAAAATGGCTGGTACTAGTAATAAAACGAAACTTAATTGTTTCTTTTTCGTCATCTTTAATAGCTAAAAGTAAAATGGAAATAGCTCTCAAATCTTCAACAATGTTAAGTTCATTATGTTCTTTGTCAAAAAGGTCAATTTGCATTTCATAAGAAGAATTTATTTCACTAAAAAATTTTTCATTTACACTGTTTCTAGTGCATTTTATAAGATTATCCTTAATTTTAGAGAATAGATTAAGAACTTCTTCTTTATTTTCTTTTACACTCATATCAGTACCTCACTTATAATTTCATTTTATCACACCAAATTTTAAATTACTAATAATTTATTTCATTGCTGTAAATAATTGTAAAAATAATAGTTTTCTACTAAGTGTCTTTCAATTATTCGTGCCAAAAACGTGCAACTTTTATCAATTATTCGTGCCAAAAATGTGCAACTTTTGCTAATTATTCGTGTCAAAAACGTGTAATTGCTTGATTTTATCTAGCCTTTTTGATATATTATATTAAGGTGGATTTGATGAAAAGAAAAATATATCAAGAATTAATTAATTGGAAAAATAAGGATAGTAAGCCTTTAATAGTATTAGGAGTTAGACAATGTGGAAAAACTTATATTATTGATGAGTTTTGTAAAAAGGAATTTAAACAGTATTGTTATATTAATTTATTTAGAAATAAAGAAATTATAGAACTTTATAATTCTAATAAATCTTCAATTGAAAAATATAATGAATTAAAGTTAATTTTAGATTTTGATTTTGAAAAAGAAAATTCTATCGTATTTATTGATGAAATTCAAGAATCAGAAGAATTAATATCTGAACTTAAATATTTTTGTGAAGAACATAGCAATATTAAAATTATTTGTGCTGGCTCACTTCTTGGTGTCAAGTTAAAACGAAGTCATTTTTCTTCTCCAGTGGGCAAAGTAAGAATGATTAAAATGTTTCCGATGGACTTTGAAGAATTTTTATGGGCAATGAATAAAGAAATCCTAGTAAATCATATAAGAGATTGTTTTATAAATAATAAAGCAATGAACGAACCATTACATAGTATTGCTTTAAGATTATATCGCACTTTTATAATAACTGGAGGAATGCCCGAAAGCATTTTAAGTATGATAAACGCCAAGGAAGATTACACAAAATATAATGAAAATACTTTAAATGATATTATAGAATCTTATTTTAATGATATGAAAAAGTATGTTATATCTGATGTTGAAACTTTAAAAATAAGAAGATTATATAATTCTCTTCCTAATCAACTTTCTAATGAATCATGTAAATTTCAATATTCAAAAATTGAAAAACAAGCAAGAAAAAGAAATTATGAATTATCGCTTGATTGGCTTATTGCTAGTAATTTAGTTATTACTGCCAATAATGTAACATTACCAGAAATTCCCTTAGAGGGCTTTAAAGATCCTGAAACTTTCAAAATATATTTAAGTGATGTAGGAATATTAAAGAATATTTTAAAAATTAAAATGATTGATATATTAAATGATAATATTTCTTTATATAAGGGAGTTATTACTGAAAATTATGTTGCTAATCAATTAGTTATAAATGGATATAACTTATATTATTGGAAAAATAATGAAAGTGAAATAGACTTCTTATTATATAATAATGATGGTATTATTCCTGTAGAAGTTAAAGCCGCAGATAATACTAAATCAAAAAGTTTAAAAATATATATGGAAAAATATAAACCACCGTATGCTATAAGAATAAGTACCAAAGATTTTGGCTTTGATCCAAAAACTAATATTAAATCTATTCCCTTATATGCTGTATTTTTAATATAAATTAATTATCTTTAATTGCTAATAATAATTTGACTAAATAATAAACATAATGTTCTGGTAAACCTTTATAAAATAAAGTAATAATAATATTTTTATGAAGGTATTTTATATTAAATTTATTAGAAATACTCATTGTTTCAAATAATAATTTATCTCCCTTTAATGTTGAAGACATCTCTTCTGGTAAGATAATTTCGACATATCTTTCTGTAGTATTAACTTTATCTATATTAAGCATTTTACAAAGATTAGTAAACCATTCTTCATACATATAAATTTCCATATCTTTATCAATTTCTCCAAAACGATCTATTAATTCTTCTTTAACACTTTCTAATTTTTCAAATGAATCTATTTCATTTATTTTTTGGTGAATTTCTATTTTAATATCTTCATCCGATACATAATTATCTTTGATATGGGTAGATACTTCAATTAAATTATTAACTGAATCATCCTCTTCTTCGACATATTCTCCTTTAGCTTTAGCTATTTCATCCTCAATCATTTTCATATATAATGATATACCAACTGAATCAACAAAGCCAGCTTGTTCACTACCAAAAATATCACCAGCTCCTCTTATGGCTAAATCACGCATTGCTATTTTATAACCACTTCCTAAATTTGTAAATTCTTTAATAGCTTGTAATCTTTTAATTGCGGCATCATTAAGCATCTTTTTAGAATCATATAATAGATAAGCATAAGCTACACGATCACTTCTTCCAACTCGACCTCTTATTTGATAAAGTTGAGATAAACCAAAATTATCAGCATCATAAACTATTAAAGTATTAGCATTGGAAATATCAATACCATTTTCAATAATAGTGGTACAAATTAAAATATCATATTTATAAGATACAAAATCATCCATAATAGTCTCTAGTTCTTCTTTATCCATTCTTCCATGTGCATAACAAATTCTTGCTTCAGGAACTAATGAAGTTATTTTATCAACAATTGTATCTAATTTTTCAATCCGATTATATAAAATAAATATTTGCCCTTTTCTGCCTAATTCTTTATATATAGCATCTTTAATTATTAAATCATCTTCAGCAATAACATAAGTTTGAACCGGATATCTATTAACTGGGGGTGTATCAATTATTGATAAATCTCTAAGACCAGATAAAGCCATTTTAAGTGTTCTTGGGATAGGTGTAGCTGAAAGGGTCAAAACATTAACATCATTTTTAAATTCTTTAATTCTTTCTTTATGTTTTACCCCAAAACGTTGTTCTTCATCTACGACAAGTAATCCTAATTTAGAAGGACTAATGTCACTACTTAAAAGACGGTGTGTTCCTACTAAAATATCAATACTTCCTTTTTTTAAACCTTCAATTATATATTTTGTTTCTTTTGAAGAAGTAAAACGATTTAATAACCTAATATTAACAGGAATATCTTTAAATCTTTCTTTAATTACATTGTATTGTTGTTTAGATAAAATAGTTGTAGGGCATAAATACATAACTTGTTTATTATTTATAACTGTTTTAAAGATTGCTCGCAT
>CANRLB010000078.1 GCA_947631365.1 uncultured Bacilli bacterium
TTTATTATAATATAAATTATTATAAAACTAACTTCTCTTATTTCTTAATAACGAGAATTTAACTTTTTAATCTACAAAAACTTTATATTGGTAATATTTTTTAATGTTTTTATCGCATATTATTATGATACATGATATAATACTTATAGCAAAGGTTAGGAGTTTCAAAATGAAAGTATTAAATACTAATTATGATTATTATGAACATACTAATATAAATAATTTAGAACAATTAATGGAATTAACTTTGAAAAATTATAATAATAAGATAGCTTTTAGTTATTATCAAGATAATAAATTAGTAGAAAAAACTTATATAGATGTTTATAGAGAAGTTAATAATTTAAGTTATTTTTTTAATAAAAAATATAATAATAAGCATATCGCTTTAATTGGAGAAAATAGTTATAATTGGATAATTACTTTTTTAGCTATTATTTTAAGTGGTAATGTGTGTGTAGTTATAGACAAAGATACTCCTGAATTAGATTTAAAAAAATTAATGGACAAGAGCGAAACTAAGATAATTTGCTATTCTAAAAATTATAATATGTTTATTAAAAATATGAATTATGAATCTTTAGCTATTGATAATATTGAAGATTTTTTTGGGGATAAAAATGTTAATTATAAATTTTCAAATGATAGTGAAAAAGATGCTGCTATTTTCTTTACATCAGGTACAACCGGAGCTAATAAAGCTGTAGTTTTATCACAAAAAAATATGGCAAGAGATATATATGGGGCATCTTCCTTATATAAACCAGGTGGGGGAGTAGTTAGTTTACTTCCTTTTCATCATGCTTTTGGCTTTATTACAGGAATTCTCATGCCTTTTTATTATGGAGCTTCGGTTTATTTAAATAGTAGTTTAAAATATGTTTTAAGGGATTTAAAAGAAAATAAACCAGATACTATTTTTGTAGTTCCAGCTTTTATTGAAACTTTTTATAAGCAAATATGGAAAAATATTAGATTACAAAATAAAGAAAAATTATTTAAATTTACTTTAAAATTAAGCAATAATTTAATGAAAATTAACATTGATGTAAGAGAAAAATTATTTAAAAGCATTTTAAAAGAATTTGGTAGTAATCTTCATAATATTATTTGTGGTGGGGCCTATTTAGATAAAAAATATGTTAGTTGGTTTAGAAATATTGGTATTAATATTTTAAATGGTTATGGTATAACGGAATGTTCACCAGTTGTCTCTGTTAACCGTAATAATTTTTATAAAGATGGTAGCGTTGGTCAAATATGTAAAGATGTTACTGTTAAAATTATTGATGGCGAAATATGTGTATGTGGTGATATAATAATGAAAGGGTACTATAAAGATAAATCTTCAACTAAAGAAGTAATAAAGAATAATTATTTTTATACTGGAGATTTAGGTTATATAGATGAAGATGGATTTTTATTTATTACGGGAAGAAAAAAGAATATTATTATCTTAAGTAATGGTGAAAATATAAGCCCTGAACAAATAGAAAGTGAATTAGCTAAAGATAATGCTATCTGTGAAGTGATTGTTTATGAAGAAAGTAATCACTTAGTTGCAAGTATTTATCCAAATGAAGAATATTTAGGTAATCAAGAATATTTTGATAATTTGATATACAGTTATAATAAAGACAAGCCAAAGAATCATCAAATTGCTTTGGTTAATTTAAGAACAACTGAGTTTATTAAAAATAATAATGGTAAAATATTAAGAAACAAAGTAGGAGAGGAAAGTAATGATGGAAAAGAAAGAAAATAATAATTTAAAAGAAGAGATATATAATTTAATTAGTGAAACTTTAGAAATACCTAAAGAAAAAATTAATGAGGAAGCAAATTTAGTAAGTGATTTAGAGCTAGAATCATTAGATTTAGTAGATTTAATCGCCACTTTTGAAAATAAATATAATATTGAAATTTTAGATAAAGATATTAAAACTTTACAAACAGTTGGAGATATAATTAAATATATCGAAAATAAGAATGTATAAATTATATATTGAAAAAAACATATCTTCTAAAGATTTATTAAAAAAAGTTTTAGATGAAAAACAAATAAAAAGTGAGATAATTTATAATTCTTATGGAAAACCATATTTAAAAAACAACGAATTATATTTTAATATCAGTCATTCTGGTTGTTATACTGTACTCGCAATATCTAGTCAAGAAATTGGTGTAGATATTGAAAAAGTAACAATGAAAAAAAAGGTGATTGATAAAGTTTGTAATGAAAAAGAGAAAAAGCTTATAAAATCAGAAGAAGATTTTACTATCATGTGGGTTAAAAAAGAAAGTTATGTTAAATATTTAGGTATAGGGTTAGCATATGGTTTAGAAAATGTTGATACTATAAAACTAAAAAATTATGTTATAAAAAAATATAATGATTATTATATAGCTATTTATGGCGATGATTTAATTAATTAATGGAGGTAAAAATGAATTTGCTTTATTGTGGCGATGCCAATATTTTAGATGGCTTAGTTATATCAATATTATCAATTTTAAAAAACACGCAAGAAGTATTACATATATATGTGTTTACCATGTGTTATCAAAATGAAAAGAAAACCTACGAGCCTTTAAAAGATGATAATATTAAAAATATTGAAAAAATAATTAAAAAGAAAAATAAAGATAGTTTTATTAAATTATTGGATATTACCGATATTGTAAATAAATGTTTACCTCTTGCTAATATTGATACTTTTTTTACTCCCTATTGTATGCTTAGATTATACGCCGATTTAGTAGAAGATATACCTGATAAAATTCTTTATTTAGATAATGATGTAGTTTGTTTAAAAGATCCTAAAGAGTTCTATAATATTGATAATTCTCTTTATGAAGTTGTTGGTGTTTTAGATTATTATGGTAGTCATATTTATAAAAAGAAAGTTGTTAAAAAAGATTATCTTAATTCAGGAGTATTACTTTTAAATATTAAATTAATTAAAGAAACAAAATTATTTGAGAAATCGCGTCATTTATGTCAAACTCAAAAAATGCTTTTACCAGATCAATCAGCGATTAATTGGTATACCAAGAAAAAATTAATTGTGGATCGTATTTATAATGAACAAAAGTGTGAAAATGAAAATACTGTCTTTAGACATTTTAGTACTACTTTTAAATTTTGGCCAAAGATTCAAAAACAAACTATTAAGCCTTGGCAAGTTGATGCTTTGCATAATACTTTAAAAGTGCATTCATTTGATGATGTTTTAGAAGAGTACAAGATAGTAATGGAAGGAATGAAATAATGAAAAAAACAATACCTATATTTTTTACAATAGATGCTGGTTATGCCCAATATTTATCTATTGCAATAGCATCTTTAATTGATAATGCCTCAAAAGATTATAATTATAATATTCATGTAATATATGAATCTATTACAGAAGATGCCATAACAAAACTAAAAACTCTAGAAAGAGATAATGCTAAAATAATTTTTACAGAAATGCAAGATGGCTTAGAAAGTATAACTAATCGTAAAGAAAATTTACTAAGGACTGATTTCTTTACCTTGACTATTTATTTTAGAATATTTATACCTTTAATGTTTCCAGAATATGATAAAGCAATCTATATTGATAGTGATACTTGTATTCCTGGCGATATTTCCGAATTATATAATTATGATTTAGAAGATAATTTATTCGGTGGCTGTACGGATATTTCCTGTGCTGATAATCCTATATTATGTGAATACTTTCGCCTTAATGCTGGGGCTAGTATCAATGAATATATTAATTCTGGTGTTCTTTTAATGAATATGAAAAAATTAAGAGAAGTGGAATTTGAAAAGCATTTCTTATATTTACTTAATAAGTATCATTTTGATACTGTTTGTCCTGATCAAGATTATATTAATGCCATGGCCTATGGTAAAATATTACACTTACCTAATGAGTGGGATGCAATGCCTACTAATGGTCATCTTGTTTTTGATCATCCTAAAATAGTTCATTATAATTTATTTTTTAAACCATGGCATTATGATGGAGTAGATTATGAAGAATATTTTTGGAAGTATGCTAATAAAAGCTTATTTAAAGAAGAAATTTTAAAAGAAAAAGCTAATTTTACTAAAGAAGATGCTGAAAATGATAATAAAACTTTAGATAATTTAGTCAAAAGAGCTAATGAAATAATAAATAATGAAGTTACTTTTAAAAAAGTTTTTGAAAATAATTTAGAAAAAAGATATTAGGTGATAAGTTGATAATTGGTGGTAGCAAAAAAGAAGTTATTAAAAATATTAAACAAAATATTCTAGATAATGAATTAAATAAAAAAGTTGAAATAAATGATCCTACATTAACAGAAAACGAACTTGAAATGGTTTTAAAAAGGTTTTATGGCCTTAGAAAACATAAAGTAGCTTATTTTTTAGAAAGTCGCTTTGCTAATTTGTTTGTTGATATATTAGGACGAAAACTAAGCAAAAATATTCAAATTGAAGGTATAGAAAATATTAAAGACATAAATAATGGGGCAATTGTAACAAGTAATCATTTTAACCCTTTAGATAATTTAACAATTAGAAAATTGATCAAGAAATGTTATAAAAAAAATGTTTATATTGTTAGCCAAGAAACCAATTTAGCAATGCCAGGCTTTTTAGGTTATTTAATGAATAGCTTAAATATTATTCCTTTATGTAAAGGACCTAATTACATAATTAAAACATTTAAGCCTGAACTAAAAAAAATATTAGATAAAAATAACTATATTTTAATATATCCCGAAGAAGAAATGTGGTTTAATTATCGCCTTCCAAGACCTTGTAAAAGAGGAGCTTATGAATTTGCTGCCGAAAATAATGTACCTGTTATTTCTTGCTTTGTCGAGATAATTGATAAAGAAGAAGATGATAATGATGAATTTAAAGAAGTAGAATATGTTGTTCATGTTTTAAAACCAATTTA
>CANRLB010000079.1 GCA_947631365.1 uncultured Bacilli bacterium
GGCCTGTTTTTAGATATTCAATCATCAATAACATATTTCCAAATTTAGACATTTTTAACTCCTATATTAATTATTTTTTGGGAACAAATTAAATTTTTTGTGCACATTTTGAGCGCATTTTTATAGTCTTATGGTCTTTTTATGATTTTTTCAAAACCTATGCCTCGCAAACCCTTATAAAACCTACTACTTTCCACAACAATTTTTATACTTTTTGCCACTGCCACATGGACATGGATCATTTCTACCAACTTTAGTTACTTTCTTAGGGGTACTTTTAACTTTTTCTTTACCATCATTTGCAGTTCCTTGTAAAGTTTGTTTTCTTTCAGTATTTTGTCTTACTTCTGCTTTAAGTAAAAATTGAGCAGTTAAATCTTCTATTTTTATAAGCAAATTATCAAATAATTCATAACCTTCCATAGTGTATGCTTGAATTGGATTAGTTTGACTATAACCGCGAAGTCCAATACCTTCTTTTAGATGTTCCATCGCATTCATATGTTCAACCCAATTAGAATCAATTATTCTTAAAGATATTGCTTTTTCAAATTCATTCATAACTGGAGCATCAACCATTTTCTTTTCATAATCTTTAATAATTAAATCATAAATATTTTCTATAATTTCATCTGTTTTTAAATCTTTTATTTTATCTAATTTCAAAGCATTATTTTTTAGATAATTAGTATTAACATATTCAACTAATTCTTTTTTATCTTCTTCTTTTATCGAATTATCTTTTAGATTAGCATGACTTTCCACTAAATTAGTTATTGTATTTTTAAAGATATCTAAAATACTTTCATGAATACTATCACTTTCTAGTATTTCATTTCTTCTATTATAAATTATTTCTCTTTGTTCATTTAAAACATTATCATAATCAAGTAATGTTTTTCTAATATCATAGTTATTACCTTCAACTTTCTTTTGAGCAGTTTCAATACTCTTAGTTAAGGCTTTAGAACGAATTGCTTGACTTTCATCTATACCTAAACGTGCTAACATATTCTTAATACTTTCTGTACCAAAACGACGCATTAAATCATCTTCAAAAGAAACAAAGAATTGACTTTTACCTGGATCACCTTGACGACCAGCACGACCTCTTAATTGGTTATCAATACGTCTTGATTCATGTCTTTCTGTTCCAATAACGCAAAGCCCACCAAGCTCTTTAACACCTTCACCAAGTTTTATATCGGTTCCACGACCAGCCATATTAGTAGCAAGCGTTATTGCACCAACTTCACCAGCTTTAGCAATAATCTCCGCTTCTCTTTCATGGTTCTTAGCATTTAAAACCTCATGTTTAAGACCAGCCTTTTTTAAAAGACCACTTAAATATTCATTGGCCTCAACTGAAATAGTACCAATTAGTATTGGTTCACCTGTAGCATGAATTTCTTTAATATATTTAATTATAGCATCATATTTACCTTTACTAGTTGCGTACACTAAATCAGCATAATCTTCTCTAATAACT
This sequence comes from uncultured Bacilli bacterium, assembly GCA_947631365.1. GTDB lineage: Bacteria > Bacillota_I > Bacilli_A > RF39 > UBA660 > SIG200. The sequence goes on from CANRLB010000079.1 coordinate 1,490, forward strand.
TCTTTATTAGTAGGAATTTCGATAACATACATATTATAGATATTAACAAATTCCTCTTCTTCAGTTTTTGCTGTTCCTGTCATACCTGATAATTTTTTATACATTCTAAATAAGTTTTGAAAAGTAATTGTTGCCATCGTTTGCGTTTCGGTATTAATAGTTACGCCTTCTTTAGCTTCAATTGCTTGATGTAATCCCTCACTAAATTGACGCCCATGCATTAAACGACCTGTAAATTGGTCAACAATTATAACCTCACCGTCAGAAACAACATAATCAACATCTTTTTTAAATCCATAGTTGGCTTTCAAAGCTTGATTTAAATGATGCACTAAAGCCGTATTATCTAAATCATATAAATTCTTTAAATTAAAGTATTTTTCAATTTTTTTACTACCTTCTTCTGTTAAAGAAACATTCTTTGTTTTAACATCTATATCATAATCTTCTGTTTCCTTCAAGGTTTTAACAGCTCGATCGGCATCAACATATAAATTTCTTGAATTAAATTTACCTCCACTAATAATAAGAGGTGTTCTTGCTTCATCAATTAAAATCGAATCTACTTCATCAATAATACAGAAGTTTAGTTTTCTTTGAACTTTATCTTCCATTCTAACAACCATATTATCTCTTAAATAGTCAAAACCAATTTCATTATTTGTTGAATATAAAATATCTTTACGATAAGCTTCTTGTTTTTCTCTTGGTGACATTTCTCTTAAGTTAACACCAACAGATACCCCAAGTAAATCATAAACAGGTCCCATCCATTCAGCATTACGACTAGACAAATATTCATTAGTAGTTACAACATGGACACCTTCTCCCGTAAGGGCATTAACATAGGCAGGAAAAACTGTTGTTAAAGTTTTACCTTCACCAGTCTTCATTTCAGCAATATTACCATAATGAATAGCAAGACCTCCAACAAGTTGAACAAAATATGCTTTTTCCCCAATTGCTCGATATGCAGCTTCTCTAGCCAAAGCAAAAGCCTCCACTAAAATATCTTCTAAAGTTTCACCATTTTTTAATCTTTCTTTGAATTCTTCAGTTTTCTTTTTAAAGTCTTCATCTTTTAGTTTTTGCATATCTTCATCTAATGCTACTATCTTAGATGCAATGCCTTCAAATCTTTTTAATTCTTTATATTCACTATTAAGCAACTTTTTAAATAGTCCCATAATCCACCTCACATTTTATTATAACACACGTCTTTTCAATCGCAAAGATTAATCACTAATAATTCACAATAAAATAAAAGAATTAGTTTCCCAATTCTTTAATTTCGTTTCTAAATTCAATTATAATTATTTAACATTTATTATTCCAAATTTGCCATCTTTTCTTCGATATAAAACTGATACACATTCTTCAGTAACATTTTTAAAAACAAAGAAATCATGATTTAATAAATCCATTTGTAAAATAGCTTCTTCTTCATCCATTGGCTTAGAATCAATATCTTTTCTCTTAACTATTTTCTCTTCTTCTTCCTCTTCTATGTCATCATCAAAAACCATTTCTGGTATTTCTTCAACATATCTTTTTTCTAATTTAGTTTTATTTTTTCTAATTTGTCCTTCAAGTTTATCAACAACTAAATCAATCGCTGCATATAAATCTTTATCGGACACTTCCGCTCTTAAAATAAATTTATTTAATGGAATTGTAACTTCAATCGTTTGTAAATTATTTTTACTTCTTATTAAAACTTTACAATCAATATTACTTGCATCACTATAATATTTATTTAGTCTTCCCAATTTTTCTTCAATGTAGTCTTTAATCGATTTAGTGACAACTAACTTATCTCCTCTAATAGTATATTTCATCATATCATCTCCTAATTAAAGTATAACATAAAAAAGGAAAACAAAAAAGTAGGAATATTCCTACCAAAGTTCGTTTCAAAATAACATTCATATTAAAAGACATATAACACTACAATACTACTTAAAAATCTTTTAAATTTTACTATTATTTAGAAAGTATTTTTTGTTCTTCAACTACATCAATTGCTTGTAATCCCTTAGATGTTTCAATTAACTTAAAGTTAACAAGTGCACCTTCATTTAAAGTTTTATACCCATCTTTAACAATTGCTGAATAATGAACAAAAATATCTTCTAAATCTTCGTATTCGATAAAGCCATAACCTTTTTCATTGTTAAACCACTTTACCTTGCCGTGCATACATCCCACCTCTTTTCTTCATAACTATATTATGGCACAATCTAAATAATCAATGCAAAATAATTCGTCAGACATATTTCGACAGAATGTAACCAACGGACTTTCTAATAATATCAAATATCTAAGTTTTTTTAAAGACCTAAATTAACATTTTACATATTATTTAAAATTATTTTAATAAATAAATTATTGCTATCTTCAAAAAAATAATAATCTATTTTTTCTTTTTTTAATAATTTAACTAACTCTATATAGTTTTTTCCCAAAATATAAATTTTTTCTTTTTTATATAATTTAATAATTTTTGTTATTAATAAGTTATTTATTTCATTATTATCATAATAATTTATCTTAACTTTTCCTTGATTATCTATATTATAAATATAAAAAAACCTATTATTAAAATTAATATATAATTTCTTCTTATCAAGATCTAAATAGTTTATTTCTTGAATAAAATTTATTTTTTTATAATTAAGTATTTCTAATATTTCTTTTAATATTTCTTTATCTATAGAAGAATAACTATTATTAATAATAACATTAATATTATTATTAAAAATATTTTTATTAATATGATATTCATTTATTACTTGTTCCATTTTTTTAATAAACTTTTCTTTATTAATAACATGCCCTTTTCTTAAAGTATCTTTATAAGGATTAACTATTATAATTTTTTTATGTTTATAACTATATAAATTTATATAATCATCTAAATATAAAATATCCATCATATCCATCCTTTAAAAAATTAATCCCAAAGGATTAATCTATTTTATAATCAGTAATTTTTGTTCCAATAAAGTCTTCAGGATTTAAAAGTTCATTATTATAATAAACTTCTAAAAGAAAAGTCTTTTTATTATTCATAATCTCATTATTTTTCGAAATTCCTAAAACTTGTCCATTAGATACTGTACTATCTTTTTCTACTCTTATATCATCAATACCATAATAATAAGTTCTTAAATTAGAAGAATGTTCTACTACTACACATTTGCCAAAAAATTCATCATCAAGAATTTCCACTACTTTACCATCAAAGGTTGCTTTAACATCGAATTCTTGATCAGCTGCATATAAAACTCCGGTATTTGGTAAATAAGTATTTTCATAATAAATTAAACTTTCTTGTTGTCTTTTTTCATCATCATCTTTATGATAATAATGTACCATTACTTGAGCA
>CANRLB010000080.1 GCA_947631365.1 uncultured Bacilli bacterium
GTCATCAAATTATTCAACCACCTTTTCTATATTATACCAAATTGGTGATTGCGAAAAAATTTCACTCCTTAATGCTGATAAATGTTCGTTTTCATTTACATCAGACATATAATAATGTATAATAAGAATACTTAAAGAAGGGAGGAAAAACAATGAAAAAATTAACTGTTAAAACTATTACTGGTTTATTTTTAACTACTAGTATTGTTACTGCAGGTGTTTATGGTATTTCTAAAATAGATAATAAATCTTTATCTTATGAAGTAAATAGTAAAGAAGCATTAAAATATAATCAAAATAATATTGTTGAAAGTAATAATTTAGAAACTGAAACAGAAAATAATGTTACTAAAACTAAAGTTGCGGAAGAAAAAGTAGAAACAGCAATTCAAGAATATGAAAAAGCAGTTGAAGCGAAAAAAGCTTGTGAAGAAGAATTAAAAAATGTTACTAACACCGAAGATAAAGCTAAAGTTGAAGAAAAATTAAAAGCTTTAGAAGAAAAAGTTCAAAAAACGGAAACTGTAAAAAAAGAAGCTGAAAAAACTTTAGAAGAAGTTAAAAATATCGAAAAAACAAAGACAGAAGTAAAAGAAAATAATAATAAGACTTCTAATAATACAACTGCTATAGAAACTCCAAGTCAAAATACAAATGATTTAGAAATAGTTCAAAGCGCTGTTGATAAAACAATAAATGCTAAAAATATGACAGTTAATAACAATATTGAAAATTCCACTAGAAAGTTTGATAAAACAACTGGTGAGGAATATGCTGAATATCGCAAAAGCTTTAGTGTTACAGAAAAGGCTGGTACTTTGTATTCATACAAAATGAATAGTACTAAAACTATTTCTTTATTTAAAGAAATTGGTAGTAGCGATTGGAAAATGGTATTTAGTGGTAAAAGATCTTTAGGAGTTACTGAATTAGAACTACTTAAAAATATTAAAAGTGTAGAAAAAAGTAATAATATTTATAACGTAACTATTTCACACAAAAATGCTAAAACATGGCTTTCTACTTATTACGGAAAATCATTATCTAAATCTAATGATATAACTATAACTGTTAAAATTAATAATGGTTATGTTCAATCCATAAAAGGTAATGTTGACGTTGAAATTGATTTGGATTTAAACAATATTAACTCTACTATTATTCCAGCAAGAGAAAGTATTGGCATTGATGATAACACAATTGAAGCATTAGAAACTGAATATCAAGCTAAAAAAGATTGTGAACGAGAAAATGATTATTGGGTTTGTGGTCCACATAAACATGTAAATCAATATCATTTTTAAAACTAATTATAACAAGTTAAAAGTCTATACACAAAAGTATGGACTTTTTTAATTTATATAAATTTAAATGAAAAAAGATGGTATTACTAACCATCTATTTAACTTTTACACAACCTTTTGATTCAAATAATAATTCACCATGAATATTTTTACCTGCATTATTATTTTGAATATAATCACGATAATTTCTAAAGATAAGATTTACATCCCAATAATGTTCTGTTGCTTTATTATCTTTAGCATCATTAGTAATTGTAAATGTTCCTAATTTATAATCGCTATCTTTAATTTTTACTAAATCTAAATTATAAGTATTAATTAAATTTTCTCTATTACTATCATGATATTCTTTTAATCTTAATATTAATTGATCATTTAAATCAGTAAGTTTACCATTTCTTGTTGCTTTATTAGTAAAATTATTATTAATCGTTTTAAATGTAACTTCATAAGTACATCTAGTTACGCCTTCCATTGAAGTTAAAGTTACAGACGAAGTCGATTGATCACTAAATACTTCTACAAAGCTCGCTAATCCTACGGCGTCTTTATCCATTTGAGCAGCAGTCACAGTTAAATCAATATCTTTTGATCTTATTAATGTAAGCAAGGCTTTTGGTTTATCATCTTCATCATCACAATATTCATCACATTTACCATCTAAATCATAATCACAATATTTATCACATTTATCGTCTTTGTTGTTATCACAATTGTAATCGCAAACACCATCTTTATTATTGTCACAATTCCAATCACATTTGCCATCTTTATTTTTGTCACAATTCCAATCGCATTTATCATCATTATTGGTATCACAATTATAATCGCATTTGCCATCTTTATTAGTATCACAATTTAAATCACATTTGTCATCTAAATCATAATCACAGTTATAATCACATTTATTATCTTTATTTATATCGCAATTGTAATCACATCTACCATCTTTATCATTGTCGCAATTGTAATCACATTTATCATCTATATTATTATCGCAATTCCAATCACACTTACCATCTTTGTCAGTATCACAATTGTAATCACACTTATAATCTTTATTAGAGTCACAGTTTAGATCACATTTGCCATCTTTATTATTGTCACAATTTAAATCACACTTACCATCACCATCTGTATCGCAATTAATTGGACAAGTAAATTCACAATAGGTGTCACATTTGCCATCTCCATCATCGTCACAGAATAAATCACATTTACCATCTTTATCAGTGTCACAATTTAAATCACATCTACCATCTTTATCAGTATCGCAATTTAAATTACATTTATTATCATCATCGGTATCAATATTTAAATCTGGTTTGCCATCGCCATTTAAATCTGTATTAATATCAGGATAGCCATCACCATCTATATCACAATTTAAATCACATTTACCATCTTTATCAGTATCTTGATTCATTGGATTTCGATCAGGATTACCATCGGTTTCTGCTTCTACATCTGGTCTCTTATCACGATTGGTATCAATTTCAATATTTTTATCTACATGGGTATCACAATTAACATCACATTTGCCATCTTTATCAATATCTAAATTGGTATCTGGTACACCATTACCATCAGTATCAATATTTAAATCCGGTTTCATATTATCATTGGTATCAATATTTACATCTGGTTTACCATCACCATTGATATCAACATTAACATCAGGATAACCATCTTTATTAACATCACAATTTAAATCACATTTGCCATCATTGTTTAAATCTTGATTAGTTGGATTTTTATCTGATTTACCATCGGTTTCTGCTTCAATGTCTGGATCTTTATCACGATCAGTATCAACCCACATATTTTTATCTACGTGAGTATCACAATTGATATCGCATTTACCATCTTTATCAAAATCAATATTGGTATCTGGTACACCATTACCATCAGTATCAACATTTATATCTGGTTTTTGATTATCATTAGTATCAATATTAACATCTGGTTTACCATCACCATCTATATCAATATTATAATCCGGATAATGATCGTCATTAATATCACAATTTAAATCACATTTGCCATCATCATCATTATCTTGATTAAGTAAATTTCGATCAGGTTTATTATCAGTTTCTGCATCTACATCTGGATCTTTATCACCATCAGTATCAATTGGTGTTTTCTTATCGACATCATCATCAATATTTATATCAGGTATATTATCATCATTAATATCAATATTAACATCTGGTTTACCATCACCATCAGTATCAATATTTAAATCAGGCATTGCATTATTATTGGCATCAATATTTATATCTGGTTTACCATCACCATTTAAATCTATATTATAATCAGGATGATTATCACCATCTACATCACAATTTAAATCACATTTACCATTGCCATCTAAGTCTTGATTAATAAAATTTTTATCTGGCTTATTATCACCATCGACATCAATATTAAAAAATGCTTTATCTTTAATATTACCATAAGTAATATTAATATCAGGTAAACCATCACCATCAGTATCAATATTAAATCTATTTACATTCCCAGAACTTCCTATACCAGAAAAACCAAAATACTCTAAAGTAAAAGTAGTTATTATTAAAATTAAACACAAAATCATTATAATCATCATTATAACTAGTGCCATTAATTTTTTTCTTTTTAATTCATCATCTTGCACAAACATAATATTGCCCCCTAATCTTTACTTTTTATTTGAACTTGTTTTTCTTCTTGACCTTCAGCAGGCATACTTTGAACATTCAACTTCAAATACATCAATTTACCAATTTCACTTGTTGGTGTAGTATCAGCTAGCCAAACATAAACTCTTAAGTTTCTGGTCGTTGGAGTTGTTTTTGATTCATTCATTGTTGCTTTTGCAATACTACCTTTAAAAATTGGATATACATCTGGTTCACTAGTAGCAAATTGTGTTATTTGCATATTATAAATTGGTTCTCCCTCTTCATCAGGATTTAAATTTAGCCATCCTGTACCATCTTCATAAATGCCCACAATTAAATTTTCAAAAGAAACTAATCCTACCTCTTTACTATCTTGAGGTATGCTATCTTCATCATAACTTATTGACACTATAAAATTGGCATCTATATTACCATTATTATTAACTGTTAAAGTAGCACAATCTTTTCCCTCATTATTTAATGTTGATTCAGGTTTTGTTGGTAAGGTTTCTTCTGTAGGGAAAACTTCCGTTTTTGCCATTGGTGAAGCAGATGCTGTAACATCTAAAGTTCCGGTTGATATTGCGTGAACTGTGGATTTAGCTTCAATCGAAAAAAATGCTGAATATGAATAACTCAACGAAACAATTGTAAGTACAAGGACAGATAATATAATTAATTTTGTATTACGTTTTACCTTTTTATCCGACTTCACTATTATTCACCTTATTTTAATATTAACACACTTCTTTAAAACGAACAATATAAAATTGTTAATTTTTATAAAATTGTGTTACAATTCACAGTCAAAAAATAAATAACGTAAAATAGACTAAGCAAAAACTTAGTTTATTTTCATTTCATCTA
>CANRLB010000081.1 GCA_947631365.1 uncultured Bacilli bacterium
GCATTAACTAAAAACAAATATTGTAATATTTTAGAAAGGAGACTATATATGGCAAGATATACAGGACCTGCTTATAAAAAGTCAAGAAGACTTTCATTCTCTACTTTAGAAAACGGTAAAGACTTAGCTCGTCGTCCTTATGCTCCCGGTGCTCATGGTAAAGATCGTAAGAAAAAATCTAGCGAATATGGTGTTCAATTACAAGAAAAACAAAAAGTTAGATTTATGTATGGTCTAACTGAAAAACAATTCCATAAAGTTTTTGACAAAGCTCAAAAAATGCCAGGAATTGCTGGGGAAAATTTACTTATGCTACTTGAATCTAGACTTGATAATTTAGTTTATCGTCTAGGCTTAGCTAGAACTCGTCGTGCTGCAAGACAAGTTGTTAACCACGGACATATTCTAGTTAATGGTAAAAAAGTTGATATTCCTTCATACCGTGTTATGCCAGGAGATACAATAAGTGTTAAAGAAAATTCATTAAATCACGCTGCAATATTAGCAAGTGTAGCTGAAAAAGTTAATGTTCCTGCTTACTTAGAATTTGATGAAAAGAAATTATCAGGAAAATATGTTAGAGTTCCTGAAAGAAGCGAACTTAATAGCGAAATTAATGAACAACTTATTGTTGAATACTATAATAGATAATAGAAAAAATCTTACCTTTAATTTAAAGATAAGATTTTTTTATGTTCAAATTAATTTAAAGGGTTTAATATTAGAATACTCTTTTCATTAAAATTTAGTTCTTTATAAAAATTAACAACATCTTTATAATTAATATTTTCATAAATTTCTTTTAAATTAGGTATAACATCACCATAGTTTAATATTTCTGATTGGATAATGCCATTAACCGTTTCAGCATCTTCATATTCTAATATTAAAGATGCAATATTAGCATTCTTAATTCTTTTAAAAGTTTTTTCATCAAGAGCTAAATTATTTAATTTTTCATTAAATAATTTTAATACTTCTGTTTTATAATTACTATCTATTGTAAACATCACTATTAAATAATCATCAAAAATATCACTCATATAACTCATACCACTTATAAGTTCTTTAGAAAGAAGATCATCTTTAAAATCACTAGTATTACCAAAATTGGCTTTGAATAACAAATTAGTATAAATTCTTAAATGTAAATCATCATATTTTAAAGATTTTTTAGGAATTTTAATACCAATTTTTATTTTTCTATTTGTTACATTTAAATCTACTTCTTCATATTCTTTATTAACTTTTTTATTTTCTTTTTTTATTATTCTTTCTGGATTTAAGTATTTATTAAATTTCTTTTTATTTTGATTTTCATTAATGGCTTCCATAAGTTCATAAGGATTAAAATTACCCGTAGCAATTAAAAACATATTTGAAGGATGATAAAAAGTATTAAATACTAATTTAATATCTTCAAGAGTTATTTCTTTTATATCATTTGCTAATCCTGTAATAGGATATTTATAATCATAGTTTTTAAATAAATTATCTAAATGATTAAAAAGCATCACTGTATAAGGATCATCAATACCCATATTTGCCTCTTCAATAATTATTCCTTTTTCATTACTTATAATACTTTTAGTAAAATAATCATTTTGAACAAAATCAAGTAAATGAATAATATTAGGTGTAGGATTTTCACTACCTAAAACTTGATAATTAGTATAATTAAAGGTTGTAAAAGCATTGGTATCACACCCATTTTTAAAAAAATAATCATGAGCTGTTAGATCTTTATCTTCATTAAATTTAACATGTTCTAAAAAATGAGCTACTCCTTTAGGTAAATTATATATTTTATTTCCGATTTTAAATTCATTAAATAATGAACCATATTTAACAGATAGAGTACCATAGAATGAATTAATATCTTTTTTTACCCACATATATACTTTTAATCCATTTTGACATTCATCATAATATATGGTCTCATTTAACCCTTTAAGTTTAATCTCTTGCATTATTATTTTTCAGCCTCACTTTCTGGACTTTGAATATATATAGTATTTAAAGACAAATGTTTAGCACATTTTATTAAATCATCTTTAGTTACTTTTTCAATTAATTTAATTCTTTCATCAATTAAAGGTAAGTTATCATAATGATGAAATAAATAATTATTTATAATTGCAACATTATTATCTTTAGCCATCTTTAAAGAAAATACTAAATTCTTTTTCGCATCTTCTAAATCATTATCACTAAAATCCCCATTTAACATTTCTTTAAGACCTTTTTTAATTAATTTTTCAGCTTTACTAATATTATTTTTATCTAAAGAAACTTCAATAATTAATAACTCATCATATTTTAAATACAAACTTTTTACACCATAGCATAAAGAATTTTCAACTCTTAATTTTTGATATAATTTAGCTAAGATACCCCCAGAGGCTAAAATATAATTAAAGACGTGAAATACCGTATCTTTTAATTCTTTATCTAAGGAATGAATATTATAAATCATTACTAAAGTACTTTGTACAAAGTTAGCATTTTCTATAACTCTTAATGGCTTTTTTCTTATTTTATTATCAATCAATAATTTAGGTTTATTTAACTTTATCACATGATACTTAAAATTATTTTTTATTATTTTAATTGCTTCATTCATATTAATATTTCCGATTAAAAAAATATCACAATTAGAATGCATAAACAAATCATTATATGTTTCATATAAACTAGATGGTGTTATATTATTTAAAGTTTTTAAATCTCCTAAAACTCGGTACGAACTAGGACTATTATTATCCATTTTACTTAAAGCATTTAATATGGCTAATTTTTCTGAAGATTCTTTAACACTTTTAATTTCATCTTCCATTCTTCTTTTAATAATATTAAAATTAGTAATATCAAATTCTTTATTTTTTAAGCGAGGGTTATTAATTATTTTAAAAGGAAAAGTTAAAACATCTTGAAAATAATTAGAATCATTTATATATTCTGGATTAATAAATTCTAAAATAAAAGAAACGGTAAATAAATTACCAACTTTATTAGTTGTACCATAAAAAATTGTTTTATAAAGTTCTTCTAATCTAATGGCAATATCTTTTCTTCTAGTATATTCTTTCGAACAATCAGTTAAAATATCACTTAAAAAAGTTAAATCTTGCATTTTATCTTTATCAACTTCACGACTAAAAATAATTTCCATTCTAGTTGTTTTAAATTTATCTGTTTTAATCGTATGAATATTATAGGAATCACAATTAACTTTATTATATTCCATTAGAAACACCTCTAATTTATTATAACACAAATAAAATGTTTTTATGAGTTTTGATAGAAATTATATTGTTTTTCTATATAATCATCTGTCATTCCCGCAATATAATCAATAACTATTCGGGCTGGCGTATTTTTTTTATACTCGCTATTCATATAATTTAAATAACTTTTGTATATTAAAGAATCCATATTATTATTTTTTAAATCATTTAAATATTTGTGAAATAATTTATTAAACATATTTTCTATTTGAGCAAGCTTTTCTTTAGAATAAGCTTTGACATAAATATTTTCATAATTAAATTTTTTTAACGCTACTATAGCATTAAATATTTCATCACTTAGTTTAATATAATTTTTATTTAAACTATTATTAATTATATCAATAATGATTGTATTAATAATTTCTTTATTACTACATCCTAAAATGTTCGTTATCTTTTCAGGTATATCTTCTTTTTTTAATATTCCTAATCTGATAGCATCCTCTATATCCCTTCCTAAATAAGCAATCATATCACTAATTCTAACAACACAGCCTTCTAAAGTCATAGGCTTTAATTTTTTTAATAATTCTTTATTAGTATAAGATTCTTGATATTCATTTAAAAATTCTTCAGTTGTTTTTGTGACTGGTTGATATTCTCCTAAGGCAAATTCGCCATTATGACACATAATTGCATCCAAAACAGGAATTGTTATATTGGCCCCTTTTCCATGATTTTCAATATTCATAAGAACTCTTACACTTTGAATATTATGATTAAAATAACCTTCATCATTTTTTAAACTTATTTCATTTAATATTTGTTCACCAACATGACCAAAAGGAGTATGACCTAAATCATGGCCTAAAGAAGCAGCCTCAATTAAATCTTCATTTAATTGTAATGCTCTACCAATAGTTCTTGCTATTTTACTTACAAATTGGACATGTGTCATTCTTCTACTTAAATGATCATTACCACCATGCGTAAAAACTTGAGTTTTATCTAAATATCTAGTATATGATAATGTATAAAGTATTCTGTCAATGTCTCTATAAAAACTAGGGCGAAAATCTTCTTCATCTTCTTTTAATCTTTCTCCTTTTTCATAAGGACAGGCATATTTACTTAAAGATTTAATTTTCATATTATTACTAACAACATTATTATTCATAATTTACCTCTTCAAAACGATATTCTTGTTTAATATTTGGATATTTTACATGATCAACTTTAGATAAAAACATATCATAATCTCTAACCCATATTTCACCATCATGTTCATAAATAACCTTTTTATCTAAAGTTTCACTATCTTTAGCAATATATAATACTTTAACTATATCCCCTTTAAAATGTTTATAATAAGTATTAATTTTAACTTCTTGCATACTATCACCATTTAAATTTTATTACATTTAATTTTTTTTGTAAATATTTGTATAATCAAAAAAGAAGAGATTGCTCTCTTCCAGGATTAAGTCTATGAAGGTTTTTACGAGTTTTCCTTCTCGATTTCATTTTCTATTATAAATGGATTACCACTAGTTCC
>CANRLB010000082.1 GCA_947631365.1 uncultured Bacilli bacterium
AAGTAAAAAATCGCCATCTAGACGATTATCTTGTTTTGCAATTTTTAATCACTATGTCTTGACAAAAATCAAATAAATTTAAAAATATATTGACATTAAACTAAAAATAATGATATAATAAATCTCCTTGTTAAGGGGATGAATTAATGGAAAATGAATATATTATATATAATTTAGTTTTAGAAAGAAAACCAGGAGATTACAATGTTATAGAAATAAATAGTATTCCTGATATTAATAAATGTACTAATGATATTGGTTCAATTGATATGTTTACTTCTAAATTTACGGAAAATGAATTAAGAGAATTAATTGAAAAGTATAATTTAGTTTCTCAAGATTATTTAGTAGGAACTTTTAGAATAATCAGTAATTTAAAACATAATTTACCAATTTTAACTAGAGAAAAATTTAATTTAATTACAGAATTTGCGGAAATTAATACTGAAATAGATCAATCATTTAAAGATAAATTATATGGTCATTTTAAAAAAGTCTTTGAAAAAGTAGGCTTTAATGAAATAAATAATAATTATTTAAAAAAATATAAAGAGAATTTAAATAATAATAATTATAAAGAAATCATTAATTTAATTAATAAATTACCTTATGCTAATGCAAGGGGTATCTATTTTATGATTATTGATGAAATGATTAAAAGAAATAATAGTAAAATTAGGAAATTAGAAAAGTTAGATGATGTTGCCTAGTCATTTAACTTTTTTTGTTGTATAATCATATTATGAAAATAGAAGAAACAATTAATGATTTTTTAGAATATTTATTGAAAGAATTAATTTATAGCAAAATGACTATTGAAAGCTATGAAAGAGATTTATTTTTATATAAAGAATTTTTAAAAATTAATCATTTGGATTATTTAAAAATAAATAAAAATGATATTATGAAATTTTTAAAATATTTAGATAATCTAAAATATACTAATAAAACTATTTCTCGGCATTTAAGTTCACTTAGAAGCTATTATAATTATTTAGTTGAATTAAAATTAATTGATGATAATATCTTTAAAAGGATTAAAAATCCTCGGGTTGTTAAAAAATTGCCTAATTATCTAAGTATTACCGAAATAGAAGAAATAATTAATTCAATGAGTACAGAAACAAAAGAAGAAGTAAGAGATAAGTGTTTATTTGAACTTTTATATTCTACAGGAATAAGAGTTAGTGAAGCATCAAATATAAAATTAGATGATCTTGATTTAAATAATAAATCGATAAGAGTTTTAGGTAAAGGTAGTAAAGAAAGAATAGTTTATTTTGGCTTTCCTTGTCAAAAAAATTTAGAAAATTATTTAAAAGTTAGAAATGAATTTTTAAAAAATAAAATGGATTATCTTTTTGTAAATCAATTAGGGGGTAAATTAAGTAGAGAAAGTATTGAATATATTATTGATAAAATTATAAAAAAATCATCTATTAAGCATAAAATTAGCCCTCATACTTTAAGACACACCTTTGCAACTCATTTACTTGATAATGGAGCTGATTTAAAAAGCGTTCAAGAACTCCTTGGCCATGAAAATTTAAATACAACCGAAATATATACTCATATTAGTAATGAAAGACTTAGAAGTGCATATTTAAGGTATCATCCTAATAAAAAACGTCAATAAATGTCAAAATTAAAACATAATTTTTTGTTATAAGAAAGCTATGTGTTAAAATATTGTTTAGGAGGCTTATAAAATGGCAAAAAAATATGTTTATTTGTTTTCTGAAGGAAACAAAGATATGCGTGAGCTTCTTGGAGGTAAAGGCGCTAATTTAGCTGAAATGACTAATTTAGGATTACCTATTCCTCAAGGGTTTACGATTACTACAGAAGCGTGTACTGATTACTATAATAATGGCAAAGTTATACGTGATGAAATAATTGAAGAAATGCAAGTTGCATTAAAAAAATTAGAAGGAATGATTGGCAAAAAATTTGGCGACGAAGAAATGCCCCTTTTAGTATCTGTTAGAAGTGGTGCAAGAGCTAGTATGCCAGGAATGATGGATACCATTTTAAACTTAGGTTTAAATGATATATCTGTTGAAGGCTTTGCTAAAAGTACAAATAACCCTCGTTTTGCTTATGATTCTTATAGAAGATTTATTCAAATGTATTCTGATGTTGTAATGGAGGTGCCAAAATCTTATTTTGAGAAAATTATTGATGAAGTAAAACATGAAAAAGGTGTTACTTATGATAATGAACTTACAACAGATGATTTAAAAGAACTTGTTAAAAGATTTAAACAAGTTTATAAAGAAAATATGCATGGTGAGGAATTCCCTCAAGATGTTCATGAGCAATTACTTGGAGCAGTTAAAGCTGTTTTCCGTTCCTGGGATAATCCAAGAGCTATAGTTTATAGAAGAATGAATGATATTCCTGGAGATTGGGGAACTGCTGTTAATGTTCAAGCTATGGTCTTTGGTAATATGGGTGAAACTTCTGGTACAGGGGTTGCATTCACTAGAAATCCTGCCACCGGTGAAAAAGGTATTTATGGTGAATATTTAATCAATGCTCAAGGTGAAGATGTAGTTGCAGGGGTTAGAACTCCTCAACCAATTACTCAACTTGAAAAAGATTTACCAGAATGTTATAACGAATTTATGAAGCTTGCTCAAAAGCTAGAAGATCACTATCGTGATATGCAAGATATGGAATTTACAATTGAAAATGGTAAACTTTATTTCTTACAAACAAGAAATGGAAAAAGAACAGCTCATGCTGCTATAAAAATTGCTTGTGACTTAGTTGATGAAGGTATGATTAGTGAAGAAGAAGCAGTTTTACGTATTGAAGCTAAAAGCTTAGATCAATTACTTCATCCAACTTTTGATGATGTGGCTTTAAAGAAAGCGGAAGCAATTGGGGAAGGACTTCCTGCATCACCTGGAGCTGCTGCTGGTAAAGTAGTTTTTACTGCTGAAGATGCCAAAAGAGAAGGCAAAGGTGGTAAAGGTGAAAGAGTTGTTTTAGTAAGACTTGAAACAACGCCAGAAGATATTGAAGGTATGGTAGCAAGCCAAGGTATTTTAACTGTTCGTGGTGGTAGAACTAGCCACGCTGCAGTTGTTGCCCGTGGTATGGGAACTTGTTGCGTTGCTGGTTGTGGGGCAATTAAAATTGATGAAGAGGCTAAAACATTTACTTTAGGTAATCATACATTTAAAGAAGGCGATTTTATTAGTATTGATGGTAATACTGGTAAAATCTATAATGGTGATATAGCGACAAAAGATGCATCTATATCTGGTGATTTTGGCCGTATAATGTCTTGGGCCGATAAATATCGCCGTTTAAAAGTTAGAACTAATGCTGATAATCCAAGAGATACTAAAAAAGCTGTTGAACTTGGTGCTGAAGGTATTGGTTTATGTCGGACAGAGCATATGTTCTTTGAGGCTGACCGTATTCCTAAAATTAGAGAAATGATTTTAGCTGATACTGTTGAAGAAAGAGAAAAAGCTTTAGATGCTTTAATACCTTTCCAAAAAGGGGATTTTAAAGCTATGTATAAAGAATTAAAAGGTCTACCTATGACTGTTCGTTACTTAGATCCACCTTTACATGAATTCTTACCTAATACTGATGAAGAAATTGAAGCATTAGCTAAAGATATGGGTGTATCTGTCGAAAAAATTAAGCAAAAATGTTCAGAACTTCATGAATTAAATCCAATGATGGGACATCGTGGTTGTCGTCTTGCTGTTACTTATCCTGAAATTGCTCGTATGCAAACAAGAGCTTTAATGGAAGCTGCAATTGAGGTTAAGGAAGAAGAAGGATACGATATTGTTCCAGAAATTATGATTCCTTTAGTTGGCGAAGTTAAAGAATTAAAATTTGTTAAAGATATCGTTATTGAAACTGCTGAAAAAGTAAAACAAGAAAAAAATAGTGATATCGAATATCATATTGGTACGATGATAGAAATTCCAAGAGCAGCAATTACTGCCGATAAGATTGCTACTGAGGCTGAATTCTTCTCATTTGGAACAAATGATTTAACCCAAATGACATTTGGTTTCTCAAGAGATGATGCCGCTAAATTCCTAGATAGTTATTATCAAAATAAAATTTATGAAATTGATCCATTTGCAAAACTTGACCAAACTGGAGTAGGTGAGCTTGTTAAAATGGCTGTAGAAAAAGGTAAAAGTGTTCGTCCAGATATAAAACTTGGTATTTGTGGTGAACATGGTGGAGAACCATCAAGCGTCGAATTCTGTCATAATATTGGTCTTACTTATGTATCTTGTTCTCCATATCGTGTACCTATTGCTCGTCTTGCTGCTGCTCAAGCTGCAATCAAGTCTGGGATGCAAGAGTAAAAATTGATGTCTTTTTAACCCGTATAATCATAAAAAGATGATTTAGTAAGGTATAGATATAAAATACTTGAATGCAAAAATGCAGGATTAAAAGAACCAATATTTGTTGATATTTATATATAAATTTAGACTAAGATGACTTATTAAGTTGCATATCTTAGTCTTTTTTATATGATATGTGACAAAGAATTGGAGGTAATAAAAATGAATAATTAGTTTTAAATATGTGAACATACTATTAATGCGTAAAATGTATTGACTTTATATGTAAATATATGATATATTTTATATCGATTGGTACTCAGGAAACTTATGAAGCCCTGAGTCAATTTTTATTTATGGGGGAATATTATATGAAAGAATATAAACATAAT
>CANRLB010000083.1 GCA_947631365.1 uncultured Bacilli bacterium
TTGCTGAAAATACTGATGCAACTTCATTATATCCATATGTAACAACTAACTCATTCTTTACAATGGATTGCAGTTGTTTATGTGCCATAAGATGCTTATCAGATACTTATGTTGACTGTGTTTGTTAAATTATCGAGCAAAGTGTAGATGGAAACCATACTAAGTTATGGTTTTTTATTTTGGCAATGTGTGCTATAATGGTCATATAAGAGGTGAAGATATGCAAAACAAAAAAAGTTTTATTGCTAGTGAGAAAGATAAAAAATATTTTATCAGAAGGTTAAATATCATTGGTGGTCAAATACAAGGTGTTAATAAAATGATTGAAGAAGAAAGAAGCTATGAAGAAGTTTTAATTCAACTAGCGGCTTTAACATCTTCCCTAAAAACTACAGGGAGAAATATTTTAGAAAATTATATGGCTAATAATATTAAAACTTCAAATAAAAAAGAAATAGAAGAAGCAATTAATTTATTTAATAAATTAGTTTAGGGAGTATATGAAGTTAAAGAAAAAAATTAAGAAAAGCTATGAAGGTGCATCTAAATTTACTATTGCAGTCTATTTGTTTTTAAGAACATTAGTGTTTTTAGCATTTATTAGAGAATTGTTTTTAAAAGAATATGGTAATGCTATACTTTGTTTAATTACATTAGTTTTATTTATTGTGCCATTCTTTATTGAAAAGAAATATAAAATTAAATTACCTAGTTTATTAGAAGTAATTATTTTATTATTTATTTTTACTGGTGTAATTCTAGGGGAAATACATAATATGTATGTTAGAGTAGATAATATTGATACAATTATGCATACTTTAAATGGCTTTCTATGTGCGGCAGTTGGCTTTTCTTTAGTAGATTTATTAAATGAAAATGTTAAAAGAATAAATTTATCGCCATTTTTTGTTACTATTGTAGCATTTTGTTTTTCCATGACTATTGGGGTTATTTGGGAATTCTATGAATTTGGGTGTGATCGAATTTTTAAAACAGATATGCAAAAAGATACTTTCTTAAAGAATATTGCCACAGTAGAATTAGATGAACAAAAAATAAATAAATCAATTGTTATTAAAAATATCGATAAAGTAATATTATATGATAAAGATAATAATATTTTAGCTACATTTAATGGCTATTTAGATATTGGGATTATTGATACAATGAAAGATTTATTAGTTAATTTTATTGGTTCAGTAGTATTTAGTATCTTTGGTTATTTATATATAAAAAATAGAGATAAATATAAATTTGTAAATAACTTTATTGTAACAAAAGAAATACCTAAAAATTAATTAGGTATTTTTTCTTTAGGCTTTTCATCAATTCTTGAATAGTTAGTAAGATGATTTTTATTATAAGTAACTAAATCTTCTGATTTTAATTTTAACTTTTTATCATATTTATTAATATTTTTGGTAAATTTGTCTATTGTTGAGGCTTTAACATCAACTTTTTTATTTTCAATTTTTTAAATAAGATAGAGTAGTTTCTAATATTTCAGCCAATTTTTCTTGCGATAAATTATATTTTTTACGATAGTATTTCAAATTAATTGCTAAATTTTCACATATATTCATACATAACTCCTAACTTTAGATTTATTTTATAATTAAGCAAAATGAATGTCTTTATTAGCAAAGCGAAAGAAAATATATTGAATATACTTTCGCTTTGCTATATAATAAATAATGAAAAATAAACCATAGTAAGGAGTATGAAAGGTAAATGAAAAAAAATAAAGTAATTGCTTTATTTTTAATAGTATTTGTAATGTGTACATTTACGATATGTACCTATTACTTTAAATGTAAAAATTTAGATAAAGAAATTCCTGAAATTAAGTTAAAAAATAAAATAGTTAAAAATAATACAATGGCTATAATGATATCTAATGATGGCAATAATTATGAAGAATATAAAAAAGAAACATGGCCAGGCTATAGTTATAAATTTAAAGAAGCAAAATGTATAAATAATAATGGTGAATTCGTAGATGATGCTGTAACGTTTGCTGATGGTAAAGTAACATTAATAACCAATCAAACTCTTTATTGTACGTTATATTTTGATTATAAAGGAACAATAGAAATATTAAAAGAAAATGACTTTAATAATAATTTAAGTTCAGATTTACCAGGCGGAATGCATAGATATCAAGGAACAGATAATGTAGCTAATTGGATATGTTTTGGAACAAAAGATAAAGAACAATGTACAGATGAGAATACAGGAATAGATAAATATATGTATCGCATAATAGGTATAACTGAAGATGGTAAAATGAAGTTAATTAAGGAAACTTTTTTGCAAGAAGAATCATTAACAAATTTTGCATGGAATGATAAATACTATGCATCAGGTAGTGAAATCTATGTTTGTAATGAAATTAACTGTCCAGAATGGGGCTCAAACATCTTATTTAAAAGACTGAATGGAAAAAGTAATGGAAGTGATGTTGGAAGCGGTTCATATAAGAATAATGCTAATACCGATATATTTGTTGATAGTAGTACGTATGACTATCTAAAATCAGGAGATGAAGTAAATGGAACATCATCTGCAAGCGAATGGTACACTATGATATTTGAAAATAAATGGTTATATGGAGATTTGGGAGAAAATACTGTTGCAAATGAATTTAATGGAGATTCTATATATGCAATAGAAAGCGGAAATGCGGATACAAAACATTGGACGCAAAAAAATGAAAGTATTGTTCAAGAGCCTTATAGTTGGACAAAAACTGCACAAGGGAAAATAGGCTTAATGTATTTACATGATTATTATTATAGTTACTATGATAAACAAGATAAGAATAGTAGAGGTAATGCTGGAAGTTATGATAAATTAATAAATAGTTGGCTTCATTTTCAAAAAGATGGATATAATGCATCTCCGTTATATGAATGGCTGATTCCTCGTTGGGGAGTTGCTAGTAAAAGTAGCAAAATTGTTAATGCATGGGTTGTTTATAATACAGGAAATAAAGGCAATGGTGGATTGAATGGAAATGGTGGTGTCCGTCCTGTTTTCTACCTTGAGTCAAGTGTAAAATTAACAAGTGGGGATGGTACAAAAGATAATCCATATATAATAAATGCTGAAGAAATATAGTCAAATATATTTCTTTTTTAATAAAATTAAATATTTTAAATATTAAATTACTCTATAATAATAATAGGTGATTTTATGAGTATGCTTACTAAAAATGAAATAGAAAGTTTAGATAAATATTTTAATTTATGTAATTATATGTCGGTGGGAATGCTTTATTTAAAAGATAATCCGTTACTTAAAGAGCCTTTAAAAAAAGAAGATATCAAAAACAAATTGGTAGGTCATTGGGGTAGTGCACCAGGACAAAATTTTATTTATATTCATTTAAATAGAATAATTAAAAAATATAAATTAAATATGATTTATGTGGCAGGTCCTGGTCATAGTGGACAAGCAATGATTGCTAATAGTTATATTGAAGGAACATATAGTGAAGCATATCCGGATATTACTCAAGATGAAAAAGGTTTACAAAAGTTATTTAAAAACTTTTCTTTTCCGGGTGGCACATCTAGTCATGTGGCACCAGAGGTTCCGGGGTCAATTAATGAAGGTGGAGAGCTTGGTTATTCTTTATCTCATGCCTTTGGCGCTGTTTTAGATAATCCTTCCCTAATTGCCGCTTGCATAATTGGTGATGGAGAGGCTGAAACTGGTCCTCTTGCAACTTCTTGGCATGGCAATAAATTTATTAATCCTGAGAAAGATGGCATAGTTCTTCCTATTTTACATTTAAACGGCTATAAGATTGCCAGTCCAACAATTATGGCTCGTATTAGTGAAGAAGAGCGAATTGACTTTTTTAAAGGTTGTGGTTGGGATCCGATTGTGGTTGATGTTACAAATACTTTAGATTATCATGAAGAAATGGCTAGTGCTTTAGAAGAAGTAGTTAAGAAAATTGAAAAAATTAAAAAAGATGCGAAAAAGAATAAAAAGTTTGTCAGACCTAAATATCCAATGATTATTTTTAAATCAAAAAAAGGATGGACTTGTCCTAAGATAGTGGATAAGTTAGAAGTAGAAGGTACTTTTAGAGCGCATCAAGTGCCTGTATCTTATGCTAGTGCTATTAAAGATTTAAAAATAATCGAGGATTGGCTTAAAAGTTATCATCCAGAAGAATTATTTAATGCAAATGGTACAATAAAAAAAGAAATTTTAGACATGACTCCTAAAGGTAATATGCGCATGAGTGCAAATCCAATTGCTAATGGGGGATTACTTCTAAAAAATTTAAAAGTACCTGATTTTACAAATTATAAAATTGATGTAGTAAGAGGAGTAACTAAATCTGAAGATATGCGAGTACTTGGCAGTTACATAAAAGATATAATTAAACTTAATAAAAATAATTTTAAAGTATTTGGTCCAGATGAAGCTTTGTCTAATCGTCTTAATAATATTTTTAAAGTAACAACTAGAAAATGGGATGCCGAAATTAAAAATAATGATGAGTTTTTAGCAAGTACTGGTAGTGTTTTTGATAGTTTTTTATCAGAGCATATGTGTGAAGGAATGTTAGAGGGTTATTTATTAACTGGAAGACACGGGATGTTTCATAGTTATGAAGCATTTATCAGAATAATTGATTCGATGGCTAGTCAACATGCTAAATGGTTAAAAGTAAC
>CANRLB010000084.1 GCA_947631365.1 uncultured Bacilli bacterium
ACTAAAGATATTCTTTCACTTTTTTTATCTTTAACTAAATTAAACCAATCATCTAACTCTCTTTTAGAAAAATCTAAGGCCGCATTTATTTTAGAATAATTTCTTAAAAATTCATATTCTTTAGGTGATGGATAAATATTTTTTAAAAATAAATCATAGTATTTTAAATAATAATTTTTTAAATAATCAATATTATTATCAATATTTTCATATATTTCTTGATAAGTTTCTTCTCTTACTTCTTTATTATAGGAAGTTTTTGAATGAAGAAGGGCTACTAAAGATATTAAATCTTCACATTTATTAGGGTTAATTATTTCACTATCTTCAATATATTCATAGACAATATCATCATCTCGACTATTAAAAGAAGAAAAACATTCAGGGAAATTATTAAACCCACGACTTTTTAAATAATTAAAGATACTATTTAAATCTTTATTTTTAGGTTTTTTCTTAACTACAAAATTACCGCTTGTTGTTTCTAAAATAGTACATTTCCCTTTAATGGTATAACGATATGGTTTATATAAAGATTTTAAACTTTCTAATTTATTCATCTATTTTAGGAATTAATACTTTATCTCCTGTACTTACAGAATCAAAATTATTATATTCAGTTATAATACTACTTGGTACACTATAAAAGTTAGCAATTGTTTCTAAAGTTTCATTTTCTTTAACAACATGAACATGATAAGTAACAAAAGTATCATCACTATCTTTAATAGTTTCCATTATAGTTTTTTCACTTTCAGCATTTATACGTTCTGTATTTTCCTCTTCTTTATTATTAATTTCTACTTCCTTTTCTTCGCCATCTTTTGCCACCACATTTTCAATTTTTTCATCATTTCTTTCATCTTCATCCTCCTTTTCATCTTCACTTATTTTTTCTTGATTTAAAAATTCATCAATATATTCTAACTCGCTATTTAATTCTTCTTCGTTTACTCTTTCAAAAACAGTTTCTTCGTTTGCTTCGGCTTTTAATGAATATTCAATATTAACTTTTAAATTAGTTTTATCTACTATTTCATAAGAAAAATCTTCAATATTAAATTCTAAGGTATCTTTTTTAATATCTTCTCTTAAATCCATAGTAAATGGTAAAGTATATTTAAATGGTTCAGTATTAATACTCACTTCATGAGGACGATATTCACCACTTATATAAAAATTACCAAGAACTAATCCCTCACTAATATTATAATCATGCTCCAAAGACATTTTAGTTATTTCTGCAATGTTTGTTTTAAAATCAATAGTACTTTCAAAAGGTATCTTTACATACATATTATCATCTCCTAAAAAATAATATGTTTAAAAAAAAAATAATATAACTTTATGCTATATCATTTTTTCCTTTTGTAAATAAATCTTTATAAATCGTTTTATAATCACTCACTAATTTGATTTCTAAATTATCAATTATTTGTTTAGGAATTTCTAATAAATCTTTACTATTATCTTCCGGAATATATACTTTTTTAATACCACTATTATAGGCAGCGATTAATTTTTCTTTTAATCCTCCAATTGGTAAAATATTACCCTTTAAACTTATTTCCCCAGTAAAAGCTATTTCACTACTAATCTTAGTATCTAATAAAACTGATAATAAAGCAGTTGTTATAGCAACACCACAAGATGGTCCCTCTTTTTTACTAGCATTATCTGGTAGATGAATATGAATAGTTCTATTGTAAAAAGATGTACTACTAACATAATTATTTTCTTTAATATAAGACGTTGCCACATAGACGCTTTCTTTTAAAACATCTCCTAAAGAACCTGTAGTAATAACTTTTTCTTCACCATTATAAATTGCGGCTTCAATTTTTAAAACAATTCCGCCTAAATTAGTATAAGCTAAACCATTAACAATACCAGATATTTCTAAATTATTTATTTTATTTTCATAAACTGGTTCTTTTAAATATGTTTTAAGATCATCACTTGTTACAGTCAAACTTTCTTTTTTACTAGATAAAATTTTAGTAACTAAAGTCTTTAATATTCTTTGTAAATTACGAACTCCTGCTTCTTTAGTATAATTATTAATTAAATAAATAAGTGTTTCATCTTTCATAACTAATTTCTTAGTCATTTTAAAATCTTCATAAATTTTTGGTAAAAGATATTTTTTAGCAATATCTAATTTTTCAAATACAGTATAACTAGATAAATTGATTATTTCTAAACGATCATATAAAGTATAAGGTATTGTATCTATACTATTAGCGGTTAATATAAATAAAACATTACTTAAATCAAAAGGTTCTTCTATATAATTATCCATAAAGCTTTTATTTTGATTAGAATCTAAAACATCTAATAATATACTAGCTGGATCGCCTTTATAATCTTTTACCATTTTGTCAACTTCATCAATTAAAATAACGGGATTGTTGGTACCACATTTTTTTAAAGCTTGAATAATTTTACCAGGAAGGGCTCCGAGATATGTTCGACGAGACCCAATAAGTTCCGTAGTGTCTGATAAACCCCCAACACTTATTTTGTAAAATTCCCGATTTAAAGCTTCAGCAATGGATTTAGTAATTGTTGTTTTCCCAATTCCTGGGGGACCAACTAAGCATATAACTGGATTAGCTATATCATGATTAATATTTTTAACATTAACATAATCTTCAATTCGCTCTTTAACTAAAGAAAGACCATAATGACTTTTATTTAAATGACTTAAAACATTCTTAACATTTATATTTTCATTACTACTATAATGCCAAGGTAAGAATAAAACCCATTCTAAATAATTAACTATCACTCCATATTCTGGAGATGTTTTAGGAATCCTTTTTAATTTAGCAATTTCATTTAAAAGTTTTTCATGAGTTTTTACAGGCAATTTTAAATCATTTAAAATATTTAAATATTTATTGGCATCTTCTAATTCATCTTCTTTAATATCTAAAGCATTTTCAATTTCTTTTAATTTTTCTCTTAAATAATATTCTTCTTGTTCTTTGGTTAAACGAATTTCAACATTATTAGATAATTTTTCATCTAATTCATTATATTTAATTTCGATATTAATATCTTGAATCAAAGATATGGCTCTTTTTTCACTATTTAACTCTAACATATAGTCATGCTTTTTAAGAGTATCTAATGGTAAAAAAGAAGTAATCGCATCAGTTAAAAAACCTAAATCTTCATTTTCATTAACTATTTTTAAAATACTATTTGAGACACTAGAATTAGAAGCAACATATTCTTCCAAAGATGTTTTTAATTTTCTTTTTATAACCTCTTCTCCAGTTGGTTCAAATTTAGGTAATATAACATCTGTTATTTGAGCATCAATAATATCTTCAGTAAAAGAACGATACTCTAATATTTTGACTCTTTTTTCCCCTCTTAAAGTAAGTCTAATATTTCCATTATTAAGTTCAATATTACTTTTAATATAAGCAATAACTCCAACTTTAGGTAAATCATCAACTGATGTTTCATTATCACTATCTATAGGAGAAACTATTAAAACTCGTTCACCATACTTTTTATTACTTAGTTTAATTATTTTTTTACTTATTTCATCTTTTAATTCAAGTTTAATTTCTTGAAAGGGCAAAATTACTAAATCTTTTAAGAGCATAACAAGTAATGTATAGTCCATTTTGCACCTCCAAAGTCCAAGGTTTATTATAAAAAAAATTTTTTAGTTTGTAAATATAAAAGATACAATTTTTAAAATATTTTTAACTAAAAAAAGATGATTACTCACCTTTTTTAGCTTCATTACTTTCTTTTAATATTTCTAAAGCACGATGCATACGCATATCATATTTAACAACATCAAGTGTACCATAAGCTTCAATTAATTCTTCTAATTTAATCCCATAATTATCAGCCATTTCTTTAGCTTTATCTTTAACTTCCTTTTCCGTAAAGTCTATTTTTTCAGTATCAGCAATTGATTCAATTATATAACGATATTTAAGTCTTTTTATGGCTTCAGGTTCTAATTGTTTATGTAAATCTTCATGAGTTGTTCCGGTAATTTTATAATATTGTTCCATATCAATACCTTGAGTTTTAAGTTGTCTTTGATATCCTTCTATCATACGATGAACTTCTTCATCAATAATTTCAGGATTTATTTCAACTTCTAAGTTTTTAGTAGCGGCTTCAAGTAAATTATCGACAAACTCATCTTCAATATGTTCTTCTTTATGAGCTTTGATATTCTTTTCTACTTCTTTTTCAAATTCTTCTTTAGTTTTAACTTCAAGGCCTAAATCTTTATAAAATTCTTCATTAATTTCAGGTAACACTTTAGCTTTAATTTCATGAATCTTTACTTTAAAAGTAACTGGTTTATTTTTTAAATCTTCAACATAATTTTCAGGGAATGTTAAATTAAGTTCTACTTCTTCATCAGTATGATGAGAAATAAGTCCTTCTTCGAAACCTGGAATAAAAGTATGTGATCCAATTTCTAATGGATAGTTTTCACCCTTACCACCCTCTAAAGGTTTACCATCAACATAACCATCAAAATCAATAACAACGGTATCACCATTTGCTACTTCGCCATTTTCTTTAACTACTACTTCTGCAAGTTCACTTCTTAAATGTTCAATTTCTTCATTTAATTCTTCTTTTGATACTTTAGCTTTTTCTTTTTTAACACCTAA
>CANRLB010000085.1 GCA_947631365.1 uncultured Bacilli bacterium
ATAATGGATAAAAGTGGTTTTTTACAAACAGCAATAACTTTAACTACAAAGAAATTAAAGAAAAGAACAGTAACTTTCATTTTTGTATTAATATGTGTTTTAGCAAGTATATTTGGTAATTTATCATATCTGATTTTTATCCCTCTTGGAGCTTTATTGTTTTTCTATGGTAAAAGAAATCCTGCCATAGGTATTATTGCTTCTTTTGCGGCTTTATGTTGTGGAAGTGCAATTAATGTTTTCTTTACTGCAACTGATTCTAGTCTTTTAAATTACACTTTACAAGCTATACAAACTCAAAAAATGGATTATACAATTAATACAACTGCTTTTATTTTAATTTTAGCTGTTGCAGTTTTATTAACATCTTACATAATAACTATTATTACGGAAGGTATAATTGCTAAAAAATTAGCTAAGTATGAATTTACTGAAAGTGAACTTGAAGAAGATATTGTTACTAAAGATGAAAAAAGAGGAATGCTTTATGCTCTTATAAGTGCTTTTATATATTTAATTATCTTTATCTATAGTATAATACCTAATCTGCCTTTAAGTGGTGCATTACTTGATAATAGTGAAGTTAGATACATTGATAAATTATTTAGCCCTAACGCATTCTTTAGTGAAGGATTTGTCTTTGTTATTACCATTTTATTTATTATTTTAGGATTGTTTTATGGTATTGGGGTTAAAACTATAAAAAATCATCATGATTTTTGTGATAACTTAGGCCATTCTTTAGATGGTATTGGCAATATGTTAGTAAGTATCTTTTTTGCCTCAACATTTATTAGTATTTTTAAACAAACTAATATTGGTAATGTCATTGTAGGAAATATAGGAAGTTTTATAAATAGTTCAAATATGATGGGGATACCTCTTATTATTGTTATTTTTATTGGGGTTGCAGTAAGTACTTTAGTTTTGCCATCTAGTGTTTCAAAATGGGCTATTTTAGCTCCATCTATTATACCTATAACTTATTTATCAGAAATATCGCCAGAATTTACTCAAATTATTTTTCGTTTTGGTGAAGCCGTAACTATGAATATTACGCCAGTATTAGCTTATTTTATAGTTTATTTAGCTTTTTTAGAAAAATACAATCAATCTTCATCAAAAATTAGATTAATCGATTCAATTAAATATCAATTACCATATTCAATTATTATTAGTTTAAGTTTACTCGTTTTATTAATTATTTGGTATGTAATTGGCCTACCAATAGGCATTAATTCATTTCCCGTAATATCATAAGGAGGTTTTGAGAGTGAGTTTACAAGCAGGAATAGTTGGTCTTCCTAATGTTGGAAAATCAACTTTATTTAACGCAATTACCAAAAAACATATTTTAGCAGCAAATTATCCTTTCGCAACAATTGAACCTAATGTAGGAGTTGTCACCGTTCCCGATGAAAGATTAGATTTTTTAGTAAGTTTATATAATCCCAAAAGTATCGTTCCAACAACTTTTGAGTTTATTGATATTGCTGGCCTTGTAAGCGGGGCAGCTTCTGGGGAAGGACTAGGTAATAAGTTTTTATCACACATAAGAGAAGTTGATGCGATTGTTCATGTAGTTAGATGCTTTGATGATGAAAATATTACCCATGTTGAGGGAGCGACTAACCCAATAAGAGATGTGGAAATAATTAACACAGAACTTATTTTAGCTGATTTAGAAATTGTTTTAAATAGACTTGGTAAAATAGAAAAGAAAGCTGAAACAACTAAAGATAAAGAAGCTATTAAAGAGGTTTTAGTATTAAAAAAAGTTAAAGACAATTTAGAAAAGAATATTACCTTACGTAATGTATCTTTTGATGAAGATGAATTATTGCTTTTAAAAAATTTTAATTTTATTACTTTAAAAAAAGTTATTTATGTGGCAAATGTTGATGAAGTATCAGCTTCAGTTGGCGATAATGAATATTCATTAAAATTAAAAGAATATGCTGATAAAGAGAACTCTTCGGTAATTGTAATGTGTGCTAAGCTTGAAAGTGATTTAGCCGATTTGCAAGATGAAGAGAAATCTCAATTTTTAAAAGATGTTGGTATATCATCAAGTGGTCTTGATAAACTAATTTTTGCTACTTATGATTTACTTGGCCTTGCGACATTCTTTACTTCTGGTGCTGATGAGTGTCGAGCATGGACTTTTAGAAAAGGAATGAAAGCTCCATCTTGTGCAGGCATTATTCATAGTGATTTTGAAAGAGGCTTTATAAGAGCGGAAGTTATGAGTTTTAACGATTTATATGAATTAGGTAGTGAATTAAAAGTTAAAGAAAATGGTCGAATGCGTGTTGAAGGTAAAGATTATTTAATGCAAGATGGTGATATTGTTTACTTTAGATTTAATGTTTAATTAAGAATATTAAAAGTATAAATTAATATAATTTATTAAATGAATTTATATTTACAAATATTTATATTTTTGCTATACTAATAAGCGAGTAAATTAATTACTCCTTGCTTTTTATTAAAAGCCAAAAGACCATAAGGAGGTGTTAAAAGATGACTAACTATGAAGTTATGTTTATTGTAAAAGCTACATTAGATGAAGCATCAATTAAAAAAATTGCTAAAGATGTAGAAAAAATATTAATAGACAGTAAAGCTAAAGTTATCGAATTTAAAGAAATGGGCAGAAAAAAACTTGCTTACGAAATTAATAAAGAAGTAAGTGGTTTCTATTATTTAATTAATGTTTCTGCATCTCATGATACAATTAGAGAATTCGATCGTAAACTTCGTATCAATGAAAATATTATAAGACATTTAATATTAAAAAAAGAAAGTGAGTAAGTATGAATAAAGTATTATTAGTAGGAAGACTTACAAAGGATCCAGAACTTAGAACTACACCAAGTGGAATGGCCGTTACTAGATTTACAATTGCGGTTTCTCAAAATTTTACTAATAAAAATGGTGAAAGAGGAGCTGATTTTATTAATTGTAGTGCTTGGGGAAGACAAGCCGATAATATTTCTAAATATTGTCATAAGGGTACTCTA
This sequence comes from uncultured Bacilli bacterium, assembly GCA_947631365.1. Lineage (GTDB taxonomy): Bacteria > Bacillota_I > Bacilli_A > RF39 > UBA660 > SIG200. The sequence goes on from CANRLB010000085.1 coordinate 3,024, forward strand.
GTTTCAGCTGAAGGAAGAATTAGAACTAGTAGTTATGATGCTCAAGATGGTACAAAAAGATATGTTACAGAAGTTGTTTGTGAAACAGTTAATTTCTTAAGTAGCAAAAGTGGAAGTAATGAATCAAATAATGACTATCAAGGAAATTTTGAACCTGAGGAAATATCTCCAGTTAATCAAATGGATAATATGGAAACTGCAGATTTAAGTGAAGATCCTTTCAAAAGTTTTGGCGAAGAGATTACTTTGACAAGTGATGACTTACCATTCTAAAAAAGGAGGATTATATAATGGCAGAATTTTATCGTAAAAAAAAGAAAATATGTCAAATGTGTGCTGGTAAAAGCGTTGATTATAAAGACGTAATGATTATTAATAAATATATTAATGAAAAAGGTAAAATATTACCTAGACGTGTTACTGGTGCTTGTGCTAAACATCAAAGACATATTGCTGAACAAGTTAAATATGCAAGATTTATGGCTTTAATACCATATGTTAAATAATTCACAGAGATGTGAATTTTTATTTTCTATTACATAAAGCATCTAAAGATATTTTATAAGTTATACATATTTGCATAGCAAAAGCTGTTAAAATTAATGTTTTACCAGATTCATAATTACTAATTACAGATTGAGTTGTATTTAAAAAATAGGCTAAGTCTTTTTGATTTAGTTTATTTTTTATTCTAAACATTTTTATATTTTTACCAATTGCTCTTTTATCTAAAATATTATTATTAAGCATAGTTTTTCTTTTATTAGTTAAACCAACAATAAAATCCATATTAATATTAAAATAATTACATAAATCATTTAATTTTTCTAAAGGAATTAATTTAGTAGTATTTTCCCATCTTGAATAGTTTGATTGAGTAACATTTAATATATTAGCTAAATCTTTCTGTTTTAAATCAAATTCTTCTCTAATATATTTCATATTTTCAAATAATAACTCTTTGTTCATTTATTCACCGTCAATTCAAATTCTATATTTACTAATTTTTTTAAAAAACAAATATTCACAATTACGATATATTATGATACAATAGAATATATTAGAGAATAGTAATTTTTATACTGTTCAAAATATTATTAGAGCAGAGGTAAGTTTATGAAAGAGAATAAAAAGAATAAAGTAATGTTAATAATAGTAATAATAATGTCACTAGTAATATTAACATGGAATAAAAGTTATTCATATGAAATGAATAATAGTATACCAGAAGAAAAAGAAATAGAAAGAAAAGAATTTGCAATATATTTAGAAAAAACACAAAATACAAAAGATTATGAAAAATCAGAAGATAAAGATTTCCCAAAGCAAGGATATTTATTAAATAAAGAAAAAACTAAATGTTATGAATATGGTACTAATTCATTAGTACCTAATGCAGTGGAGCAAAGTTTATCTAGTGGAGTAATAGATGGAAGTATCATAATAACAAGTACAA
>CANRLB010000086.1 GCA_947631365.1 uncultured Bacilli bacterium
ATAAAAAAATCTCTTAAGTCCTTGCAAACAAAGGGCTTAGGAGATTTTTCACTTCTAAAACTGATAAATTCAGGAATTAGAATTGTTTTTGTAAAGTTTTTATTGTATATTATAAATGATATTTATGAAAAAAGTTTTAGATGAAAAATTTATTAAATGGTTATCAAATAAAAAAGGTGAAGATGAAAGAATGCTTGCTTTTAGACTGGAAAGTTTTAAAGCATTTTTAAAGTTAGATAATCCTTCATTTGGTCCTAAAATAGATATTGATTTTAACAATATAAATTATTATAAAAATGAAAATAAAAAGTTAGAAGATAATTGGGATAATATTAATGAAGATGTTAAAAATACTTTTGCATCACTGGGGGTTATTGAGGCCGAAGAAAAGTATTTAGATGGGGTTTCTAATCAATATGAAAGCGAAGTAGTATATCATAAAAATAAAACAAATAAAGATATTATTTTTACTTCGACTGATGAAGCATTAAAAAAATATCCTAATCTTTTTTACAAATATTTTAACAATTTAGTTAAATATGATGAAAATAAATATACTGCCTTAAATGGAGCTTTATGGAGTGGTGGTTCATTTATTTATATTCCACCTCATACTAAGTTAGATCGCCCACTGCAAAGTTATTTCCGGATTGATAGCGAATCTTTAGGCCAATTTGAAAGAACGATAATTATTGTTGATGATTATGCATCTTTAGAATATATTGAAGGATGTACTGCTAAAAGCTATTCTACATCATCACTTCATGCGGGTGTTGTAGAAATATACGTTGGTCGTCATGCTCGGTGCCGGTATTCTACGATTCAAAACTGGAGTAAAGATGTTTATAATTTAGTAACTAAAAGAGCGATTGTGGATGATTATGGCACCATGGAATGGGTCGATGGCAATATTGGTAGCAAAGTTACGATGAAATATCCTAGTTGTATTTTAAAAGGGGATTATGCTGTTGGAAATAGTTTATCTATTGCTTATGCTAAAGAAGGACAAGCGCTAGATGCCGGAGCTAAAATGATTCATCTTGGGAAAAATACTAAAAGTAATATTATTAGTAAAAGTATTGCGGAAAGTGGAGGCTTAAGTAATTACCGGGGAATGGTAAAAGTTGGTAGTAACGCCTTATCTTCTAAAGCTAAAGTTGCATGTGATACTTTAATATTAGATAACTTATCAAGTAGTAATACTTATCCTAAAAATATTGTTTTAAATGATTCTAGTATTCTAGAACATGAAGCTACTATTTCTAAGGTTAGTGAAGAAGAATTAAATTATTTAATGAATAATGGCCTTTCGGAAGAGCGAGCTAAAGAATTACTAATAATGGGTTTTATTGCTGATTTTAAAAAAGAGTTACCTATGGAATATGCTGTTGAACTTAATCGTTTAATAAAAGATTAAAAAATTACTAATGTTTAAAATTTAGTAATTTTTTTATGACAAAATTTCTAGAAAAATAGCACTTTTTAATGTCTAAATTTCTAGAAAATTCGCAATTTGTTTAGAAAAATAATCTATGATATTTTTAAAGGGAAAGGAGGGTTTTCATGAATAATGTTATCTTAGTAGGAAGACTAACTCAAAATCCCGAAATAGTAGAAATTGATGATAGTAGAAAAGTTACGGCGGTGATTTTAGCAGTTAATCGTAATTTTAAAAATGCTGATGGTATATATGAAACAGATTTTATTCGTTGTATTTTATGGAATAGTATGGCTTCCACAACAACGGAATATTGTCATGTTGGTGATGTAATTGGAGTAAAAGGAAGATTACAAACTAGTAAATATGAAGATGAAAATAAGAAAGTTCACTATATTACAGATGTAATTGCGGAAAGAGTAACGTTTTTATCAACTAATAAGAAAAATGTTATTAATAGTGAAAAAACTATAGAAGAGTAATCTTCTTTTTTTAATGTTAAAAGAATAAAAAAAGTCTTAAATAATTATAATTTAATAAGGTGAGTTTTGGTGAAATATCTTTTTAAATATCTAGGCTTGGGTGTTATATTAATGTTTAGCTTTTATTATACGGAAAAAATGAGTCGGATAGTTATAAATAATAGTAGTTTAGTTTCTTTAATTAATGAAAATAGTAAAGATTATAATGTAAATCCCGTTAGTGCTTTAATTGAAGATGAATATATTATTCCAGGACTCAATGGTTATTCTGTTAATGTTTTAAAAAGTTACAATAATATGCGTTATTTAGATACTTTTAATTCTTATTATTTAGAATATGATAAAATAAAACCTAATATATCTTTAGAAAATAATAAAGATAAAATTATAAAAAAAGGTAATCCAAGTAAAAAAGGAATATCTTTAATTGTTAAAGATAATCAAGATGTTATAAGTTATGCGAAAGAAAAAGAAATTAAAATAACTAGATTAGTTGATCATCATACGTACGACATTAATTTTAATTTTGAACAAATAAATAATGATTATGAAGAATATTCTAAAGTAGAAGTAATGTTAAATAATAGTAATAAGAATAAAAATATTTGTTATATAAATGATAATATTATAGATTTATGTCGTAAGAATAAAAAATATTTAGTTGAATCAACTTTAGTTTTAAATAATTATAACTTAGCCACTATTAAAGATGGGATTGAAAGTGGTTATATAATATATATTAATGATAATGTATCCTTAACCGATTTTAAAATATTGGTAAGACAAATATATTATCAAGATTTAAATATTATGTCTTTAAGTGAATTAATATCTGAAGAAAGAGATTGATTTTATCTTTTTTTTTTGCTATAATCTACTCAGTTACAAAAAACTTTATTTAATAAAAGAAAGCGTGTGATTAAATTGAGTAAAATTAGAATTTTTGGCTTGGGAGGACTTGCTGAAAATGGAAAGAACTGTTATGTAGTAGAGATAGATGAGGAGATATTTATCTTTGATTGTGGTCTTAAATATGCTAATTCTAATCTTTTAGGTATAGATTATATTATGCCTGATTTTAGTTATTTAATTAAAAATAAGAAGAGAATTAAAGGTTTATTTATTACTCATGGCCATAGTGAAAATATGGGGAGTGTTTGTGATTTAGTTAAAGATTTACCTTTTTTAAAAGTATATGCAACGAAATTTACGAAGTTTGTTTTGGAAGAACATGGGATTAATGATAAAAATATAGTGGAAATAAAACCTCATCGAAAAATAAACTTTGATAATAATGTTTCGATTTTTCCTATTTCCGTTTCGCATAGTATTCCTGATGCCGTTATGTATATTATTAATACTAAAGATGGTGCCATTTGTTATACAGGTGATTTTGTTATAGATCCGACGATGCTTGGAGCATATGATATGGATTTAGGTAAAATTGCTTATGTTGGTAAACAAGGTGTATTATGTATGATGTGTGAATCTACATTCTCAGAAAGAAAAGGTCATACATCTCCTAATCATCGTTTAGAAGATTATTTTAAAGATATTATCAAACATAATGAAGAAAGAATAATATTTTCTCTTTTGCCATATCATTTATATACAATTAATGATATCTTTAATGCGGCGAGAAATACGCATAGAAAAATAGTTATAATGGGTAAAAAATTACAAAATTTCGTTAATTTTGCTATTAAAGAAAAATATTTAGATGTTGAGACGGGAATAATTGGTGATTTATCAAATATTGATGATAATAATGCTATTTTATTAATTAGTGATGAGCGAACTAATCCTTTTGCTAATATTAGTAAAATATTACATGGTTATGATAAATATATTACGCTTAAAGCTAGTGATAGTATTGTATTTGCTGAGCCAAGATATGATAACAATGAAAAAGCTTTAGTAAAACTTGAAAATGAACTTGCTAAATTTGGCTGTAATATTATTAATATCCCTAGCGATAAAATTATTTTACATCATCCATCTACGGAAGATATTATGTTAATGATAAAATTAGTTCAACCAAAATTCTATATGCCAGTTAAAGGAGAATATCGCTATATGGTTAATAATGCTAATTTAGCTAGTAGATTATTAATTAAGTCAGAAAATATTTTACTTAAACAAAATGGTGATGTAGTAACTTTTGTTGATGGTAATCTAATAGATAATAACGACCGAGTTAAAGTAAATGATGTTTTAATTGATGGTAATTCATCCGAAGATGTTGGGGAACTAGTTATTAAAGATAGAGAAATGCTTGCGGAAAATGGTATTGTTTTAATAAGCGCAACAATATCTAAGAAAGATAAAGTTTTATTAGTGGGGCCCGAAGTTACTACGAGAGGATTTATTTATGTTAAAGATTCAAAAGATTTAATTGTTGAAATTAAAAATATTTGTGAAAATATTATCAATAGAAATATTACCCCAACATTTGTTGATTATAATAAGATTAAAGTAGAAATTAG
>CANRLB010000087.1 GCA_947631365.1 uncultured Bacilli bacterium
ATCTTCTTTAGCTAGATTTTCATAATAATTCATTTTTTCTTCAACATATTCTTCATTAAAACCTTTTTGCAAAAAAAATCCCCCCTTAATGAGAAAATATTTTAAAATAGATAGATAAAAAAAGCAATAACTAATTGTTATTACTTATTTCAAAATATTCACCTGGAACTTTAATATTATTCTTATCATATTCCTTTTTTAAATAGCCAAAAAATTCTCGATTAATTTGAAAATGGCTTTCAGGTTTACAATCTATTTCAACCTTATATATATAATTATTGGCGTTTAATTTTTCAACTCCTAATAATTTTAAACCTTTAACATCTTTTAATTTAAACATTTCTTTACTAACATTATTTAACATTTTTTCTAAAGTACTTATAGAAACATCTTTATTAACAGGAATATCTAAATAAAGAATTGTATCATACATACTATGATTAATAACGCTCGTTACCATACTATTATTTATAATCATTACTTCACCAGAGTAAGCTTTTATTTTTGTGGTTTGTAATCCGAGTTCAATAACTTCCCCTCTAAAACCATTAATAGTAACAACATCACCCTGCATATAATGATTATCAAAAATAATGGCAATACCAGATAATAAATTTTTAATAGTATCTTGAAATGCAAGTCCAATAATTGCCCCAGCAATTCCTAAAGATGCAATTATACTTGTCGTTTTAATTCCATAAATATTTAAAATAGCTAAAATAGTTATAATAGCAATAATATATTTAATAATACTTTTAAATAAATTAATAATTGTTTTTTCTCTTTTAATTTGTATTTCTTTTTTAATTTTAGATTTTTTGTTGAAAACTAAAACTTTATTAACAACTTTACAAAGAATAGCATAAACAATTATCGCAATTAAAATATAAATAATAGGCAGATAAACTTCTTTAATTAATATTTTCTTTAGCATTTTTACCTTTAAAAAAAGTTATTAATTAAAATAACTATTTTTTCTTACCTTTCTTTTCTTTTTTCTCCTCTTCTTTAGGAGTAAATTCTACTTCTTCAACTTCTTTTTCATCAATTATTTTAACTTCTTTATTTTCATCATTTTCTTTTACATTGCTATCAATACCAAACATATCTTTATAAAGGAAATAACTAATGAAATCTATTAAACCATAAATAATCATAAATAAACCAATTATCTTAAGTGGTAAATTTGAATTAACTATTGTATAAACACCACAGATAACAAAGACAATGCCAACCACAATTAAAGCATAAAATTTACTTGTTCTATCAGTAGTATAAAATGTTTCTAATATTTTTCCTAAACCAATAATAACTAAATATCCACCAATTATAAAGCGTAACAAAAGCTCAATTGCATCAGCTAAAAAGATAAAAACTATTCCTAAGATAATAGCGGTTAAACCAAAAGCCATTTCATTACGATTTACTACTTTTAAATTTTTATCTTTTATATAATAATTTAAAGTTTTAAATAAACCAATTAAAATTAAAACACCTCCAAATACATAAGATATTGTTTTTACAAAAGTATCGGGACGTAAAAACAAAAACAAACCAATTACAAAGAAAATAATTCCACTAAATAAAGAGAATCTATTATTTTTTTTCATAACATCACCTTCCATAATAATTATACAATTAAATAAAGGAATTAGCAAAACAATTTATATTTTATTTGCTACATTAAATTAATAATGATAAAATTTATTTAGGAAGTGATTTATGTGTATGACGTAATTATTATTGGGGCTGGTCCAGCTGGACTCTTTTCTGCTTATGAATTAATAAAAAGTAAACCAAATTTAAAAATTTTATTACTTGATAAAGGAAAATTTTCTAACCATCGAGTTTGTCCCATGAAAAATACAGGAATTTGTCATAATTGTAATCCTTGTAATATATTATCTGGTTTTGGGGGAGCAGGAACATTTTCTGATGGTAAACTTAATTTTATTCCCAAACTTGGTAAAACAGATCTTTATAAATATATGAGTATTAGCGAGGCCGATAAAATTATAAATGATACTGAAGAGATATTTAATAAATTTGGGATGGATAGTGATGTATATCCTACTAATATGGATGAAGCTTTAAAGATAAAAGAAAAAATAGCTAAAGAAGGTGCTAATCTTTTAATTATTAAACAAAAACATTTAGGCAGTGATAAATTACCAGAATATATTGATAATTTTACTAATTATTTAAAAGATAATGGAGTGGAAATTTTAGAAAATGCTGATGTTACAGATATTATTTTTGATAAAACTTATACTGTAATATATCAATATAACAATGAAGAAAAAAAATTAAAAAGTAAATTTGTTATTGTAGCTCCTGGAAGAACAGGAGCTAAATGGGTCCAAGAAATTGCTCAAAAATATAATATTCCATATACGTCTCAAAGTATAGAAATCGGCGTAAGAGTTGAGGTTAGAAAAGAAATATTAAAAGATTTATGTAATGTTATTTATGATCCCACAATCTTTATTAGAACTAAAACTTATAATGATCAAATAAGAACATTCTGTACTAATCCCGAAGGCTTTGTAACTAAAGAAAATTATTATGGTTATATTTGTGTTAATGGTCATGCTTTAAAAGATATTAAATCTAATAATTCAAATTTTGCCTTTATTTCCAAAGTTACTTTAACAGAACCAGTAACTAATACGAGAGAATATGGTGAATCAATTGCCAAAATTGCTAATACTTTAGGTGATGGCAAACCGATAATTCAAACTCTTCGCGATTTACGCATGGGAAGACGTAGTAATATGGATCGAATTAAAAAAGGTTTTATTGAGCCAACATTAAAAGATGTAGTAGCAGGTGATCTTGCTTTAGTATTACCCCATCGAATTATCATTAATATTTTAGAAGGTCTTGAAACACTTGATAAAATTATCCCTGGTGTAAATAATAGTGAAACACTTCTTTATGGACCAGAAATTAAATTCTTTAGTAATGAAATTAATACTGATAATAATATGAAAATTCAAAATCACAATGTTTATTTTGTTGGCGATGGAGCTGGTAAAGCTGGTAATATAGTTGCCGCCGCCGCCACTGGTTTAATCGCTGCTCGCGACATATTAAGGAGATTATAAATTTTTTTAAAAATTTAATAAAAAAGTGTTGACAAACACCATAAAATCGATTAGGATAGTAATCACCAATTCGAGAAATCTTGAATTGGTGCTAGTATCACACTAGTCAACCCCTTTTTATTCTTTGAGATCGTACGGTAAGTATATGCCTGCGATCTCGTTTTTATTTGTTCAAATATTTTTTCTTTATTTCTTGCATAGTTAAATTACTTTTAATACTTGTTTTAAAAGTATTTATTTTAGCATAGTTAGCATATTTATCATTTTCTTTAATAAGTAAAAAATTATTATCTTTAAAATTTACTAAAGACCAACTCCCTTTTAATCTTTTTCCATATAAAGTTATTTTTAAAACATTCTCATCATAATAATCTATTTTATAATATCCCCTATCCCAAAGCATAACAGTTCCTCCACCATATTCTCCTTCAGGAATAATACCTTCAAAATTACGATATGAAAGGGGATGATCTTCAACCATTACGGCAAGTCTTTTATCTTTAGGATTATAAGATGGCCCCTTAGGTACAGCAAAGCTTTTCAAAACACCATCAAGTTCTAAACGAAAATCATAATGGTCATGACTAGCTAAATGATGCTGTACACAAAACTTTAATCTTTTATGAGGATTTTCCTTTTTACCCTTTGGTTCTCTAGTTTTTTTAAAATTTCTTTTCTCATTATATTTATCTAAACTCATTTTATACCACCTAATAAATAGTGTGGTTAATTATTAAAAATATATTTAAAATAATTGTATCGTTTCACGATATTTCTTATTCATTACCCACCCACCTTTCTATCCAAAATCTTAAAAAAACGCCTGATCGGCGTCAAAAGAATTTAAATAAAAAGTTAGGTAACACATTTCTACATCTTCCTAAGTTTCTATTTAATCAATAAAAAGATATTTTGTAAATAGAAATTTTTAAGAAATTTTAAGAAAATAGCAATTTACTTATCATTTTTTAGAGATTTCTAGAGATTCGGTAAATGTGCGAAAATTAATTAAATAATCCTTGACATAAGTTTTATTTTTGATAAAATAATAACTATTAAAAAAGGGGTAATTATGAAATTAGTTGAATTAATAAAGAATTTATTTAAACATCATAAAATAAATACTAATAAAGAATTAGTCCGCCCAGTAGATATAATTAAAATACCCAAAAGAAAAGAATTTAATAATGATGAATTAGTAGACTTATATAAAAGAGAATATCAAAATATTTTATCAACCATGAAAGAATATGAACCATTAATCTTGGAAGCAGAAGAACTTAA
>CANRLB010000088.1 GCA_947631365.1 uncultured Bacilli bacterium
TTCATTAATAGCTTCAATCATATATTCACTACAAGTCGGAACAAAACGACACATTTTATGACCCATAAAAGGAATAATTTGGTAGATTCTTATTAAATAAATTAATAATATTTTCATAACCACCAACAATGAAGATTATACTATATTTTAATTCATTTTACAATTATATTGTCTTATGATATACTTAAGGAAGCTAATTAAGATGGGTGATAATAATGAATTTTTTAGAGAAATATGGGATAAAAATTAGCGATGAAAATTTACTGTTAACCGCCTTAACTCATTCTTCTTATGCTAACGAAAATAAGTGTGAGTCTTATGAAAGATTAGAGTTTTTAGGTGATGCTGTTTTACAAGTAATTATATCTGAATATCTATATAAAACTACTTCTTTAAAAGAAGGAAAAATGTCTAAGGAAAGAGCTAGTTATGTCTGTGAGGATGCTTTAGCATACTACGTAAAGAAAGTTGGCTATAATGATCTTATTAGGGTGGGAAATGGCTTACAAAACCATGTTAATGATACGATTATTGCGGATACTTTCGAATCAGTTTTAGCGGTTATTTACCTTGAGTGTGGTCTTGATAAATGCAAAGACTATATCAATGAAGTTGTCATACCAGAGATTGAAAAAGAAGAAATATTCTTTAAGGATTATAAGACTTTACTTCAAGAATTTGTTCAAACAGATCGTAAGTCAGTCGAGTATGTTATTACTTCTGATAAACCTCATATTCCTGAGTTTACAGTTGATGTTAAAGTAGGAGACATCATTTTAGGTAGTGGTAAAGGCCGTAGCAAAAAAGAAGCTGAGCAAAAGGCTGCTGCTGATGCCCTAAAGAAGTGTGCTAGGTAAACTATGTATATAAAAAGTATTAAAGCGCAAGGATTTAAATCTTTTGCGGATAAATTAGAACTCGATTTTTCAAAGGGTATTAATGCCATTGTTGGCCCTAATGGTTCAGGCAAATCTAATGTTGTTGATGCTATATTATGGGTTTTAGGCGAACAAAGTATTAAGACTCTTCGTGGTGAAAGTGGCATGACTGATGTCATTTTCAGTGGCTCTAAAACTAGAGAAGAAGCTAAAAAAGCTAGTGTATCTATTCTTTTTGATAATTCTGATCATACCCTTGCTACCGATTTATCAGAAGTAGAAATTAAAAGAGTAATATATAAAACTGGTGAAACAGAATATTACATAAATAATGCTCATGTAAGACTTAAAGATATAAGTGATTTACTTATTGATGTAACTAGTAAATTTAATATTATTTCCCAAGGTAATATTAATGCTTTAGTAGAAAATAAATCTAGTGAAAGAAGAATTTTATTTGAAAGTGCTGCCGGTGTTTTAAAATATAAAAAAAGAAAAGAAGAAAGCTTAAGAAAGCTCGAAGGAACTAAAGAAAATCTTACAAGAGTAAATCTTATTATTAAAGAGTTAGATACAACTTTAGAGCCTTTAGAAAAGCAAAAAGATGAAGCAATAAAGTATCTTGATATTAAAAAGAATCTAGAATCTATAGAAATTGCTCTTATAACAAGTGATATAACCGATCTTACTAGTAAATATGATCAGTTAAAGCAAGATAATACTATTTTGCAAAAGAAATTATCGGTTATGAATATTACGCATCCTATGGGTATTGAAAAAATGAAGCTTGAAAATATTAAACTTGAAGAAAATATCAATGATTTAAATAAAAAATTAATTGAACTTACAACATCCTTATCTTCTCTTACTAGTGAAAAACAAATTACTTTAGAAAGAGCAAAATATGATTTAGACAAAGATACTATTAACACAAGTTTAGTCGCTTTAAAAGAAGAAAAACTTAAACTTGATAAAGATATAGATGTCATTCAAAAGAAGCTTGAAGGTCTTAAAAATGATGTTATAGCTCTTAATAATGATAAGAATAATTTATCTGATGAAGCTATAAAATTAAAAGTTAAAATCACTTCTGGAAATAATTTAGTGAACGATTATAATAAGAAGATATTCTCTTTAGAAAATAAGATTAGGTTAGAAAAGGAAAATATTGATAATAATTCTTATCTTCCCAGAAGTGTATCAAGTATAATTAATAATCCTAAATTAAAGGGTATTCATAACGTAATTGGGGCTTTATTAAAAACTGATGATAAGTATGATATTGCTATTTCTACGGCTTTAGGATCATCCTCTAACTTCTTAGTAGTTGATGATCAAAATAGCGCCAAAGAAGCTATTAATTACCTTAAAGAAAATCATTTAGGAAGAGCTACTTTCTTTCCTATTAGTACTATCAAATCAAGATATCTTTCTAACGATGTTATAGATGATATAAAGGGTAGGGAAGGCTTTATTGGCATAGCTTCCGATCTTGTTAAATATGATAAAAAATATAAAAATATTATTGAAAATCAATTAGGAAACGTTCTTGTAATTGATAATATAGATAATATGTTTGCCCTTGCCAATAAATTAAATAATAGTTATAAAATGGTAACTCTAACGGGAGAAATTACCTTCCCGGGTGGATCTATAGCAGGAGGCGAGACTTCGGGAAGTGGTAGGGCACTTCTTACTAAATTAAATAGTGAGTTAAAAGCTGCTCAAACCGAACTTGAAACAGCAAGTATTGCCCTTACTAGTGATAATGAAAAATATACTAAGATAAATGATGGAATTGAAGATATTAATCATAAGATAAGCGAAAAAAGATTCATGATATCTATGGAAGAAGAAAATATGGCATCTTTAAATAGCAAAGCCAGTGAAATAAATTCCAATATTTCAGGCCTTGAAGATGCCAATAATAACAAATTAAATGAATCTTTAGATAAACTTCTTGAACAAATTGCTACTAAGGAAAAAGAAAAAGAAATATGTCAAAATCAAATTAGTGAATATCAAAGTAAGAAATTTGACTTAACTAATGAAATTAATACTTTAGAAAAACAAATGCATGATCAAAATGCTAGTTATAGAGAGCTTGAAAATAAGATTAATGCTAATGAGATTGAAATTGGTAAATATGAAGTTAAAATCGATAATTTAATTACTTCTTTAGCATCTGATTATAGTTTAACTTACGAAAATGCTTTAGGAAAATATCAACTTACGATGGATCATGAAAAGGCTAGAACTACTGTTAATAAGCTAAAAAGTGATTTAAAAGGGCTTGATAATGTCAATATTGGTAGTATAGCAGAATACGATAGACTAAAGAAAAGATATGATTTCTTAGATAAACAAAGAAATGATCTTGAATCATCTTCTCAAGAACTACTTGATATTATTAGTGAAATGGATCAAATCATGAAAGAGAAATTTAAAGCTACTTTTGATAGTATAGCTTCCGAGTTTTCTAAAGTATTTAGAGTTATGTTTAAAGGTGGTAATGGCCTTCTAAAGCTTGATGATGAAAATGACTTATTAAATACAGGAATTAATATTTTAGCGGTTCCTCCGGGAAAGAAATTAAACTCAACAACCTTCTTATCAGGAGGGGAGAAAGCTTTAACAGCAATTTGCTTAATATTTGCCATTTTAAATGTTAAACCAGCACCATTTATTGTTTTGGATGAAGCAGAAGCCGCCCTTGATGAAGAGAACGTCAGTATGTTTGGTGAGTATTTAAAAAATATGCAAGATACAAGTCAATTTATCTTGATTACCCATAAGAAGAAAATGATGGAATATGCTGATAATCTTTATGGTATCACTATGCAAGAAAGCGGGGTATCAACTAGGGTAAGTGTTAAGCTAGAAAATTAATAAATAACTGAAAAAACAAGCGTTTTTACTAAAATTAATTGACATAGAACTGTTAAGATTTTATAATAAAAATGTAAAGAAAGTAGTGTGAATGAAATGGAATCATTAAACGTATTATTACAAGAATTAGGGGTTTCTAAAGTAAAGCTAGCAAAGTATCTAGGTGTTTCAAGACAAATGGTATACAATTATTTAACTTTTGATACCGTTGATAAATGGCCCAAAGAAAAAAAGATATTATTATTGCAACTTCTTGGCATAGAAGAGGGGACAGAAGAGGAGATTAAAGCCTTAAAGCCCACTACTGAATACTTAATGGAAGTTGAAAAAAGACTACATGCCAATATCAAGAAAGAAGATAGTATTGAAAATAGTTTTGATTTATCTGATGTAGATAAAGATAG
>CANRLB010000089.1 GCA_947631365.1 uncultured Bacilli bacterium
ACTAAATATTTATCTTGTTGTTCTTCGGTAAATAATTTATGTTTAAATGATTTAACTGGAATAGCAATTCTCGTATGTAAATCAATTTCTCTTCTTTCATAAGCCATTAGAGCTTCATTACAATCTTTATAAGCTTTACCTTCATTTTTACCACCAGCAACTTCCATAGTAAGGTAGCAATTACCAAGGACCATATCTTGGCTTGGAGTAACAATAGGTTTTCCATCTTTTGGATTTAAGATGTTATTAGCACCAAGCATTAAAATTCTTGCTTCGGCTTTAGCTTCTTCAGATAATGGAACGTGAACAGCCATTTGGTCACCATCGAAATCGGCATTAAAGGCTGTACAAACTAGAGGGTGAAGTCTAATTGCTTTACCACCAACAAGTTTTGGTTCAAAAGCTTGAATACCAAGACGGTGAAGCGTTGGAGCACGGTTAAGCATAACTGGATATTCAGTTATAACATCTTCAACAATATCCCATACACATTCATCACGTGATTCAATTAATTTTTTAGCCCCCTTAATATTATGAGCGAGACCACGTTCTACTAAACCATGTATAACATGTGGTTTAAATAGTTCAATTGCCATTTCTTTTGGTAAACCACATTGATACATTTTAAGATTAGGTCCAACAACGATAACAGAACGACCAGAATAGTCAACTCTTTTACCAAGTAAGTTTTGACGGAATCTTCCTTGTTTACCTTTTAGCATACTAGATAAACTTTTTAAAGGTCTATTAGATGCTGCCGTAATGCTTCTTCCTCTTCTGCCATTATCAAATAATGAGTCAACAGCTTCTTGAAGCATTCTTTTTTCATTTTGAACAATGATTGTTGGAGCACCAAGTTCTAATAATTTCTTTAAACGATTATTACGATTAATAATTCTTCGATATAAATCATTTAAATCACTTGTTGCAAATCTACCACCATCAAGTTGAATCATTGGTCTAAGTTCAGGAGGTATTACTGGTAAAACAGTTAAAACCATCCATTCTGGTTTATTGCCAGATTCTTGGAATGCAACTAAGGCATCTAATCTTTTTACTAAACGAATTCTTTTTTGACTTGTGGCATTTTCAAGTTCTTTACGAACGTTTTCCACTTCTTTATCAATATCAACTCTTTTTAAAAGTTCTTGGATTGCTTCAGCACCCATACCAACTTTAAAAGTATTACCATATTTTTCATAATAAGCACGATATTCTTTATCAGATAATGTTTGTTTTGCCTCTAATGGAACATTACCTGGATCAATAACAACATAACTTACAAAATATAATACTTCTTCCAAATCTCTTGGACTCATATCAAGAACTAAGCCCATTTTAGATGGAACACCTTTAAAGAACCAGATGTGAGAACAAGGGGCAGCAAGTTCAATATGCCCCATTCTTTCTCTTCTTACTTTTGAACGTGTAACTTCAACGCCACATCGATCACAAACAACATTTTTATATCTAAGTCTTTTATATTTGCCACATGAACATTCAAAATCCTTAGTTGGGCCAAAAATCTTTTCACAGAATAAACCATCTCTTTCGGGTTTTAAAGTACGATAGTTAATGGTCTCTGGTTTTTTAACTTCGCCATATGACCAACTACGAATCTTTTCCGGTGAAGCAATACTAATTTTTATTCCTTTAAATTTACTTACATCTATCATTATTCCACCTCAATATCTTCATCTTCTAAAGAATCGGGAAATTCTAAGTCATCTAAAGAATCTTCTTCATCTTCTTGTTCATAATCATCTGTTACTTCCTCAAATGGTTCTTCTCCTTCATCATCTTTATTTGGAATTTCAATTTCTTCAATTCTAAATGGTTCATCACCATCTTCTTCTTCCTCGATATCTTTAAATTCTAAGACGTTATCATCATTATCGATTACTTGAACATCTAGTCCTAAAGCTTGGAATTCTTTAACTAAAACTCTAAATGATTCAGGAACACCAGCTTGATTTACGAGTTTTCCTTTTACTAAAGCTTCATAAACTTTAACACGGCCAACAATATCATCAGCTTTAACTGTTAATATTTCTTGAAGAACATGAGCGGCACCATAAGCATATAGAGCCCAAACTTCCATTTCGCCAAATCTTTGACCACCAAATTGAGCTTTACCACCTAAAGGTTGTTGCGTAACAAGTGAATAAGGTCCTGTTGCTCTTGCATGTAATTTATCATCAACCATGTGATGAAGTTTTACCATGTACATAACCCCAACAGAGATTCTTTGATCAAAAGGTTCACCTGTCCGACCATTATATAAAACAGTCTTACCATCTGGATCCATTCCTGCTTCAGCCATTTCTTCTTGAATATCTTCCCAAGAGGCACTATCAAATACTGGAGTGGCATAATGGACACCTAAACGTTTACCGGCCATACCTAAGTGTAATTCTAAAATTTGGCCAATATTCATACGAGATGGAACACCAAGTGGATTAAGCATAACATCAACTGGACGGCCATCTGGTAAATATGGCATATCTTCTTCAGGTAAGATAAGGGAAATAACACCTTTATTACCATGTCGACCAGACATTTTATCACCAATTTGAATTTTACGTTTTTGAATAATATAAACACGAATTACTTTTGATACACCAGCTGGTAGTTCATCAGAATTATCTTTTGTATAAATCTTAACATCATGAACAACCCCACCTGCTCCATGTTCAACACGAAGGGAAGTATCTCTTACTTCTCTTGTCTTTTCTCCAAAAATAGCATGTAATAATTTTTCTTCACTTGTAAGTTCTTGTACTCCTTTAGGAGTTACTTTACCAACTAAGATATCGCCTTCTTTAACTTCTGTACCAATTTTAACAATACCACTGGCATCTAAGTTTTTACGAGCATCTTCTCCAACATTTGGAATATCTCTTGTAATTTCTTCAGGACCAAGTTTAGTATCTCGGCATTCAATATCATAGTGATCTATATGTAAAGATGTATAAACATCATCTTTAACTAATCTTTCATTTAAAATAACAGCATCTTCATAGTTATAACCATTATAAGTCATAAAGGCCACTGTCATGTTTTTACCTAAGGCAAGTTCACCTTTTTCAGTTGATGGCCCATCAGCAATAACTTGACCTTTTTTAACTTTATCACCTTTTTTAACAAGAGGATGATGATTAATAGCGCTTGAGGCATTACTACGTTCAAAGTTAGCTAAATGATAAGTATCTTCGCCTTCTTTAACTTTAACAACGATTTTTAAACTATCAGCATATTCAACAACACCATCAGCTTTACAAACAATAGTTGATCCAGAATCACGAGCCGCAATCCATTCTACACCAGTACCAACAATTGGAGCTTCACTAGTTAATAGAGGAACTGCTTGACGTTGCATGTTGGAACCCATTAATGTACGGTTAGCATCATCGAATTCCAAGAATGGAATACAACTTGTAGTAATAGAGACAACTTGGCTTGGAGCAACATCGACATAATCAACTAACTCACGTTTAACCATTACGTTATCACCATTATGACGAACTAAAATTTCATCATCAACAATGTTCATATCATTATCAAGTTTAACTGTTGCTTGACTAATATATAAATCTTGTTCTTCATCAGCGGTCATATAAACTATTTCATCAATTACTTTACCATTTTCAACTCTTCTATATGGTGTCATGATAAATCCATATTCATTTATTTTAGCATAACCAGCAAGAGATGTAATAAGTCCAATGTTTTGACCTTCTGGTGATTCAATTGGACAAATTCTTCCATAGTGAGAAGAGTTAACGTCACGTACTTCCATACCAGCACGTTCTCTTGATAACCCCCCTGGACCTAAACTAGATAAACGTCTTTTATCAGTAAGTTCCGCAATTGGATTAATTTGATCCATAAATTTAGATAATTGGCTTGATCCAAAGAATTCTTTTAAAGCCGCCGTTACAGGTCGAATATTTATTAAAGTCTTTGGTGTAATATTTTCAACTTCTTGGGTAGTCATTCTCTCACGAATAACTCTTTCCATTCTTGCCACACCAGTTCTAAATTGATTTTGAATAAGTTCACCAACTTGACGAACACGACGATTTCCTAAATTATCTATTTCATCAGTATTACCAATATTATCATGTAAATTTAAATAATATGATACTGC
>CANRLB010000090.1 GCA_947631365.1 uncultured Bacilli bacterium
GATGAAACAGATAAGATAGAAATAGAATATTATCAAAATATCATATTTAGTATGATACAAGATATCATATTAGGTAAAAATGAATATTTTAATGAATTATTTGCTGGTGATTTAGAAAAGGCTATTAAACTTTTAACAGAATATTTAAAAAATGAAGAAAATGTTATCAATTATGAAATGATATTAAAAAAATTTGCCTTACTTAATACCATTTTAGCTTTTAATACTAAAGATGGTTTTAATAATTTATTTAATAATGTTAAATTGACTTACGCCTACCAAACGCAATATTATTTAACATGGGAAAGAAGTTTACCAATTAGCACTATAGCTCTTTTAAAACATTATAATTCTAACTACATTAATGATCGTTATCTTGCTGATCAGAAATTTCCAATGTTTTCTGATATTTACGAACTTTATTACTTATATAAAAAGAATAATATAGATACTAGTGACTATTTTTATTTTCCAGAAGGAATTAAAATAATAGATATTCAATACTCTGAAAGTAAACATCTACGTATTGATTATTTGAATGAAAGAAAAATAATTGATGGCATGATAAAAGATGCTGAAGGTAAAATTTTAGTTTTTCCTGACTCTTTAGAAGAAATTGATTCGTTTGAAATTGAAAATAATAATATTAAGGGATTTGTTTTAAATAATAATATTAAAAAGTTAGATTCTTTAGCACTTGCTGGTCTTCCATTTGAAAAAATTAATATTCCTTCTTCTTTAGAAGCAATAGATATTTCATCTTTGCAAAATTGGGAAAATTTAAGGACTATTCAATTTGATAACTTTCATAAATCAGAATTATTTAAAAGTGAAAATGAACAACTGCAAAATCTATTTTATCAATTTTATCAATTTATAAGAATGGATTATGAGTTAATAACGGTTAAACAATCAATTAAAAAATTTATTTTTACCTTTGATGATATGGAAAGCATTGAAGTACCTGCAGGTTTCTGTTACATTAGTAATCTTAGTAAGGTTAACTTAAATTTTTTATCTTCAAATATTTTAAAAAATGATAAAGTTGTTCCAAGTAAGGGTATTAATTTTTCTAATTTTGATGCTTCTTTAAGGTATTTTGCCGCTAATTTCAAAAATAAATTTTATGAATTACTATTAAAAAGAAGAGATTATTTTATGAAATTGCAACAAGTGTTACCAGATAGCGAACAAATTCATATTAGTAGTGACCCAATAGAATTAGTACAAGATATAAAATTAATTGAAACTAAATTAAAAAATTATGTTGCCAATAATGAAGACTTTGAAAACGAAATTCATCATAAATTACAAGAACATCAAATGTATAATCAACTACATGATTATGATTCTTGGGACAAATTAGAAAATATTGAAATTTTAAAACTTAAAATCCAAGTATTCTTAAAATATTCAAATAGGAGTCTATTATCAGAAAATGATTTATTATATTTATATAGTTTAAAATTTAAGGATTTAGCCTATAGTGAAAAGTTAGTAGAAACATTTATTAATGATAGTACAGAAGCTGAAGATTTAGAAAACTATAAAAAAGTAATTATGAATAGTTTTCAAAGTGATCCTAAAAAATCTACTATTATGAATTTAATTAAAAATATCTTAAAAGATGGCGAAAAAGAGATAAATCCTGACAAAATACTAAATGATGCTTTTTTATTAAATATATTCTTATGTTCAGAAAATATTTATCATATTTATAAATTTGGTGATGAAGAAATATCTATAAAAGAATTATCTTTAAGTAAATACAAGATATTTAAATTTGATGATTACATACCTCTTGATAGTTTATGTGAAATATATAATTATACTAAAGAAAATTATCAAGTTGAATTTATCTTTAGGGGTCAAAAACATTTATTAAATAAAGACTTTTTTGAATTATATAATATAGATAAAGAAAATTATAATAGAGATAGTGCTTTTAAATCTCCTAATTTAGAAGTTTATTTTAGTTTCCCAAGGGGAATAAAAGAAATAAACACTGATTATTATAATGATACTTTAAAAGAAGAAAAGAATTTACTTAAAAAAATTAGAGAAGAATCCGAAAATATGATTATCCTTTTTCCAAATAGTCTTAAAGTAATTAAAGGAAATATTTTTGATGGTATAAAAACCTTCGCTCCTATTTTTAATGAAGGATTAACTGACATTTTAGGGTCAGCTTTCAATGATCAAGACTATGAAACATTACATTTCCAATCTTCAATTAAAAATATCGATGATAATGCTTTTAATTTTGATAAGGTAGAAGAACTTGATTTTTATGATATAGCCCCTTATAAAATTAAAGATCTTACCTTTATTTATAAACTTTTTAAAAGAGTTATAGTTGTAGGTCATCATAAATATACTTTAGGAACTAATTTAAAAAAAATTGTTTTTCGTTATACCGATTTAAATCAGGAAATTACTATTGATATTAAAGAACTTTTAGATGAAGAACGTAATAATATAGACTATTATATCGATAAGGATACAGATTTATTAAAAATAATATTAGATAGAATAGAAATGACTGTTAGAAATAGTTTAGGTAAAGAGAAAATTAAAAGTTTAAAAAAATAGAAGTCACCCTTCTATTTTTTTATTTTATTTAACTTATAAACATAATATAAACCAATCAAAGAATTAAAAATAAATATTAATAAATCATAATTATAAAACGTTCCATTTTGAACCAAATTTGATATAAAATCAATAATACATACAATTAGTACAATTACATTGAAAACTAGTAATAATAATTTATATTTCTTTTTATAAAATATATAATTTAAAAATAATAAAATACAATAAATAATATATTCATAAGCCATTATTTTAAATACATGCCAAGTATTATTAAGTATAGAAATTATTTTAGTAGCATCTTCACTGGTAAGCTCTAAAATGGTATTTAAACTTGCTCCAATTGAAGAAATAGAGATATATCCGGCCCATAAAAAGAATAATAAAGGTACAATTAATATACTACCTAATAAAATATAATGTTTAAAATTTTTTCTTTGATTTAAATCTTTCTTCTTTTCTTCTAGCATTTTTTACCTTTACTCCTTTTCTTGTTGACTTAATTTTTTATAATAATTATATCTTTTAATGGCATATTCTTTTTGACTATCTAATAGCTCTTTAGCATATTCAAGATTTTTTATTTTTAAAGCATTAAATCTTACTTCATTATTTAAGAACTCTTCATATTTAGAAAAATCTGGTTCTTTACTATCTAAATATAATTTTTCTTCTACTGGATTATAACGCATTAATAATTGATAACCTGATTCTACAGCTAATTTTTCTTCGGATACACTACAAGATAAACCATTTTTAATACCATGTTCAACACAAGGTGAATAAGCAATTATTAATGCCGGTCCTTGATGTTCCATTGCTTCTTTAAATACTTTAATAGTATGCATTACATTACTTCCAAGACAGATACTTGCTACATAACAATTTGGATAACTCATTGCTATTCTAAATAAATCTTTTTTATACGTCTTTTTTCCTAAATCAGCAAATTCAGCGACTGCCCCCATTTTACTTGCTTTGCTAGCTTGTCCTCCCGTATTTGAATATACTTCAGTATCTAAAACTAAGCATTTAATATTTTCATTTTGACTTAACATATGATCAAGGCCGCCAAAACCAATATCATAAGCCCAACCATCACCACCAATGGCTAGTACTACTCTACTTGGTAGATAATCTATTAAATCTTTTAATTCTTGTGGAATATTTTTATCCATTAATTTATTTTTAACTTCAGTAGTAATTTTAACATCATTCATATTATTTAACCAATTATTAAATAAATCTTTAATTTCACTATCTACCTTATCTAAATTATCTTCCATTATTTTTTTAATTTGATTTCTTTTATTTTGATAAGATAAATGCATTCCTAAAGCAAATTCTGCATTGTCTTCAAATAAAGAATTAGCCCAAGGAATACTATAAGGAGTAGATGGGGCACTTCCACCATAAATTGATGAACAGCCTGTAGCATTAGCAATAACTAACTCATCACCAAAAAGTTGGGTAAATAATTTAATATAAGGAGTTTCCCCACAACCAGCACAAGCCCCATGAAATCTAAATTTGCTAATATTTAAACT
>CANRLB010000091.1 GCA_947631365.1 uncultured Bacilli bacterium
ACTGACATTGAAGTTGCTCTAACAAATATTGGTGAAATAGCAGCAAGGGATATTGCAAGAGAAGAACATCCAAAAGGATTAAAAGAAAATCTAAATGTGGCAAAGCGTGGTGGAGGAGTTGCCAAAGGAGCAAAGGACTTATATGAAAAAGAAACTAAAAAATCAGCTATATCAAAAGGTAACAGTTTAAATTATAAATATATAGATGAAACAAAGAAAATAGAAGAAAAGCGAGTGATAAAAATGAGTAATAATAGTGAAAAACAGGAGTTGCATAAAAGTGTAATCAACTGGTATCCAGGTCATATGGCAAAAACAAGAAGGTTAATTCAAGAAGAATTAAAAAATATTGATATTGTTTATGAAGTAATTGATGCTAGAATACCTTATTCAAGTAAAATAAGAAATATTGATGAAATAATTAAAAATAAAATAAAAATTTTAATTATGACTAAAAAAGATTTATGCAACTTAGATATGACTAATAAATGGGTTAATTATTATGAAAATTTAGGTTATCATGTGATTTTAGTTGATTTAAAGAATAGTAAAGATTATGAGAAAATTATTAAATTAACTAATGATCTTACTAGAGAAATTCAAGATAAAAGAAAAGAAAAAGGGTTAAATAAAAAAGAAATTAGAGCTTTAGTTATTGGTATTCCTAATGTAGGTAAAAGTACATTAATTAATCGGATTACAGGGAAAAATGTAGCAAATACAGAAAATAAACCGGGAGTAACTAAGAATTTAACATATTTAAAAACAAAAGCTAATATTGTTATTTTGGATACTCCAGGGATACTTTGGCCTAAATTAGATGAAGAAATTGTGGCTTTAAATATTGCCGCGACAGGAGGAATTAAAAAAGAAATACTAAATATGGATGAAATTTGTGTTCATATTTTAAATATGATATATCAAAATTATCCAGATATTTTAATGGGAAAATATGGTATTACAAGTAATGATGTGATGGAAATGTATGAAGTTATAGCTAAAAGAATAGGAGCTATAAAAAATAATGAGGTTCTTTATGACAAAGTAAGTGAAAAGGTGTATAATGATCTCATTGGGGGTAACATTAAAGGAGTTACATTGGATATTTATGGAGATAGACTTACTTAAATATGAAACAGAGTTATTAAATCAAGGCTATAAATTTATTGCGGGATGTGATGAAGCAGGCCGTGGCCCTTTAGTAGGCCCAGTTGTAGCTAGTGCTGTGATTTTACCACCAAATTATTATTTAGAAGGAATTAATGATTCTAAAAAGTTAAGTGCTAAAAAAAGAGAAGCTTTATATGATATTATCATGAGAGATGCCATAAGTGTAGGAGTAGGTATTGTTGACAATAAAAAAATTGATGAAATAAATATTTTAGAAGCTTCAAGACTAGCGATGAATATAGCTTTAGATAATTTAAAAGTAAAACCAGATTATATCTTAACTGATGCTATGAAATTAAATAGAAAGGCGCCTGTTTTACCTATTATTCATGGGGATGCCTTAAGCGAAACAATTGCGGCTGCATCTATTATTGCGAAAGTAACAAGAGATCGTTTAATGATTGAATTTTCAAAAAAGCATCCCGAATATGAATTTGACAAGCATAAAGGATATCCTACTAAAAAACATATTGAACTTGTTAAAAAATATGGTATACTAAATGAGTATCGTATGACATTCAGTCCGATAAAAGATATGTTGAAGGAGATAAAAAATGGCAAGTAGTAAAAAAAATAATAATAAAAAAAGTAATAATAAATCTATAAACAAAAATAATAATAAACAAAAAAATGAAATAAAAGTTAAGCAAGAAACTAAAAAAGAAGAAAAAAAATTAGTCGAAGAGGAAAAAGTAAAAAAAGAAAATATAAAAGAAGAAGTTATTTTAGAGGAAAAGCAAGAAGAATTTGCGAAAATACTTGACGATGATGAGAAATATGAATTTGAATTTAAAGATAATTATTGGATTAATTTTACCACATTATTTATTATATTGTTTTTGATTGAAATTATTTTTAAATTGATAAGTGGTTTTTCTATTTTATCTTATGCAACTTTAAGAATCATATTAAGTGATGTAATCATTTCTTTAATTATTTCATTTTTAGGTACTTTACCAAAAAGAAGATGGTTAAAAAATACTATTTTAATTGTTTTTATTTTTCTTTATTCTATTTATTCTTGGTTACAACTTGGTTTTATTAATTTTTTAGGTGTTTATATATCTTTTCATACATCTAGTCAATTTGGGGCAGTTACTGATTATATATATGATTTTTTAGCCTCAATTAAATTAAGTTATTATTTAATATTTATTCCTTTTATTTTATATATAATTTATTTAATTATTATAAGAAAAAAAACTTATGAAAAAACAAAAATAAATCTAAAATCATTATTTATTTTATTAATAATTATAATTTGTTCTTTTTTATACTATGCAACTTTAAGAATTTCTTTTATGCAAGAAGCCTTACAAGTTAAAAGTAATAAAGAATTATTTAAAAATCCCGATGTTCCAACGATTGCCGTTAATCAATTTGGTCCAGTTGTATTTGGTATGTTAGATTTTAAAACTTTTATATTCCCTCTTGATGATAGTAGTGAAGTATTTAAAGCAGAAAATGTAGTAACTAAACCAGTTAATAGAGAAGTAAGCGATGCCATAGGAGAAATTGCTTCTTTAGAAACTAATAAAAAATATATGAGTTTGAATAACTATTTTGCTTCGAGAAGTGTTACTGATTATAATGACTATACAGGTTTATTTGAAGGCAAAAATGTGATTGTTGTTTTAATGGAATCTGTTAATAATGCTATTATTAATGAAAAATATTTTCCTAATTATTATAATATTTATACAAATGGCTGGAGTTTTGCCAATAATTATTCGCCAAGAAATAGTTGCGCTACTGGAAATAATGAATTTAGTGCAATGACTAGTCTTTATTCAATTTATAATACTTGTACATCTAATGTTTATAAAAATAATACTTATTTTGAAGCAATCTTTAATTTATTTAATAATAAAGGATATACAACAACAAGTATGCATGATTTTATTGAATGGTATTATTATCGTAAAACTATTCATCCAAATATGGGAAGTCAAAAATATTATAATGCCTCTAGTTTAGGCATTGAAACAGCAGGCTATTATGGGGAATGGCCTAATGATGAAGATTTATTTAGTAAAGGTTTAGATATTATTCTAAATAATGAAAGTGATAAACCATTTATGACATGGTTTACAACTGTAACTAGTCATCAACCTTATTCAGTTTCATCAACCTATGGTGATTTATATAAAGATTATTTTATGGATGAAGGATATTCTGAATACAATAGTAGATATTTATCTAAATTAAAAGTATTAGATAATGCTTTAGGTATTATGATAGATAAATTAAAGGATGCTGGTAAGTTAGATGATACTGTAATTGTTTTACTTGCTGATCATTACCCATATGGTTTAAGTAAAAATAATGTTAGTCAATTATTAGATCTTCCCGTAAATGAATTAAATGATTATGAAATTGAAAGAACACCATTTGTTATTTATAATACGAGTATGACTCCAAAAGTATATACCCAATATAATTCTTATATTAATTTAGTACCTACCTTAGCTAATTTAATGAATTTAGAGTATGATCCAAGGCTTTATATGGGAACTGATTTATTTAGCGATGATTATGTATCAAGAGTTGTTTTTGCTGATGGATCGTGGAAAAATGAAGATGCATATTATAATGCCTCATCAAGTAAAATTACTTATTATACAGATAAAGAGTATACAACTGATGAGATAATTGCTATTAATAATGAAATTAAACTTAAAATGGATATGAGTACTAATGCTATTAAAAATGATTATTTTACTTATTTAGATAAAAAGATTAATGAATATAATTTAGAGCATCAAGAAGTTAATGATGATGAAAATTTAACTGAT
>CANRLB010000092.1 GCA_947631365.1 uncultured Bacilli bacterium
TTAATAATTGCAGTTACCGGACAATTAAAATAATTTATTTAAAACTATTGAATAATAATTTTATTTATGTTATATTCACTTAATGTATGCTGATGCTGCCAGTGCGTCCGGTAGTGATCCTAACTGATGGACAATAATATTCAGGCGCCGATACCGGTTGTTATCTAAAATACAATCCAGGACCAATTTAGTTATTTAGAGAAGTATATTATTTTTTGTACTTCTCTTTTTGTTAAACAAAAAAGTATAATTAAAAAAGAAGAAAATTTTTTAAATTCTTCTTTTAATTATTTATACAAAATACGGCATATAATGGTACTGATTTAATGTTATTGTCTAAGCCAAAATTTTTAGATGATATTCTAATACTATATTTAGGTTTATATTTCTTTATATATTCATTTAAACTTTTACTATTAGTTCTTCTACCACTTTTTACTTCTACAGGTATAACTTCACCATCTATTTTAATTAAAAAATCTATTTCATATCTATCAAAATTATAAAAATATAATTCTCTTCTATTTGGATATAATAAAGAAGCTATATAATTTTCGGTTAAAACGCCCTTATACATCTCATTTTTATCTAAAATAATTTCACTATAATCTAAATTAGATAATGCCCTAAGCAATCCTACATCACTTAAATACAATTTAAATTTATCAGGGTTAATATAGGCTTTAAAAGGTGATTCATTTTTTTCTATTAAATCACATTTTATTACTAAGTTACTAGCAAGTAGCCAATCAAGACTAGTTTCATATCTAATCTTTCTTGCATCTTTATCTACTATACTATATTTGAATATATTATTAACTCTGGCTAATTCTTTTGGTATAGAATTATATATTTTCATATTTTTAATACTTTCAGTATTTTCAGTGTACTTATTCATATCTGCTAAATAAGAAGTAATAATTTGCTCTTGTAATTCAAAATCTACGTTAGCAATATCACAATTATTAATTATAAAATTATTGATAACTGCAGGCATTCCTCCTAAAACCAAATACTTTTTATATAAAAGAAGAGCTTTTTCATGGATGGAATTAATTAATAGTTCATTAGTTAGATAATGCTTTCTTATTTCCTCAATTAATTTGTTTTCACCTAACGCAATTAAATATTCTTCAAAATCCATGGGATATAAATATTTAATTGCTACTTTACCAACAGGAAAAGACGATTTAAATCTATTTATTTTTACTCCTAAAAGAGAACCAGCACAAACAATTTTATAAGGTTTTTCACTCTCACAAAAATATTTTAAAGATGTTATAGCCCTTTCACTTACTTGTATTTCATCTAAAAAAATTACCGTATTTTCCGAATTGAAATGAATATTTTTAATAATTTCTATTTTTTCAATTATGGTATCGGGATCAATAGTTTCTTTAAAAATTTCATTTATATTTTCTTCCTTATCTAAGTTAATATAAATATAATTAGCAAAATTTTTTTGACAAAAATCACTTAAAATATAGGTTTTGCCTGTTTGCCTTGCCCCGATTAACATAAGAGGCATCTTAAAATCATTCTTCCATTTTTTTAAATCTTCTTCTATTTTTCTATACATATAATCATGCACCTCTAAATACATTTTACCACTTTTCGTGCAAAAATTACATATTTTTTATTAAATTTCGTACATTTTGTACGAAATTTAATGTTTTTCTATATAATTATCGACAAAATTAACGACAACATCAATCTTTATTTCGGTAAAATTATTGCTAGTTCTTTCTTTAACTTCAACAATATTATCAGTTATTTTTTTACCAACTGTTATTCTTAAAGGTATTCCTATTAAATCCATATCTTTAAATTTAACACCAGGTCTTTCGTCACGGTCATCAAGGACAACATCAATACCCATATTTTTTAAATCATCATATAATTTATTAGCTATTTTAACTTGTTCTTCACATTTAGGATCAATTAAAACAATACATACTTCATAAGGGGCAATGCACATTGGTAAAATCATTCCTTGATCATCATGATTTTGTTCAATAATACTAGCAAGGATTCTTCCTACGCCTAATCCATAACAACCCATCACAACAGGGATAGCTTTATTATATTCATCTAAATAAGTAAGACCTAATTTAGATGAATATTTAGTCCCAAGCTTAAATAAATTACCTATTTCAATACCTTTTTTAAAATATAATTTACCACCACAAACAGGACAAATATCACCTTCCATAACATTAGAGATATCACCAGCAAAATCATATTTAATATCTTTCGGATTAGCATTTAGATAATGATATCCTTTTTTATTTGCCCCACAACAGAAATTATGCATTGAAAGAATTTCTCTATCGATTACTATTTTACTATTTAAATTAATTGGTCCCGTATAACCAGCAACAGCATTACTTGTACTAATTAACTCATCAGTTGCAAATGTTATTTCACTAACATTTAAAAGTTTACAAGCTTTATTTAAATTTAATTCTCTATCACCTCTAATAAAGAAAGTGACAAGTTCATTATTAACATTCATAAGCATAGCTTTAACACATTTGCTTTCAGGAATATTTAAATATTTACTCACTTCTTCAATAGTTTCTTGATTTTTGGTTTCCACTAATTCTAAGGCTTTTTCTTCTTCTTTTACTTCTTTAGAAATAACTTCGGCAATTTCTAAATTAGAAGCATAATCACAAGTATCACAAAGAACTAAAACATCTTCCCCAATATCGGTTATGGCTTGATATTCTTCTGATAAACTACCACCCATTACCCCTGTATCAGCTTTAACTATTTTATAATTTATTTTTAAACGTTTATAAATATTATTATAAGCTTCTTTCATTTTATTATAAGAGATATCTAAACCAGCTTCATCTTTATCAAAAGAATAAGCATCTTTCATAATAAATTCTCTTACTCTAATAAGTCCATATCTAGGTCTTGGTTCATCACGAAATTTATCGGCTTGTTGATAGATAGTAAAAGGTAAATCTTTATAACTATTTACTTTAGATTTGGCCGCAATAGTAAATAATTCTTCATGAGTTGGACCTAAAACAAAAGGTTTTTGAAAACGATCATTTAGATGAAACATACTACTACCTAAAGAGGCAATTCTTCCACAAGCCTCATAATATTCACTCGGTATTAAACTAGGCATTAATAATTCTTCAGCACCTGAAGCGTCCATTTCTTCTTTGACTATTTTTCTTATCTTATCTAAAACTTTTAGTCCATTAGGTAAATACATATAAATACCCGCTCCAACTTTTTTAATCATACCAGAGCGAACTAATAAGTTACCACTTACACTTTCTTCATCTTTAGCATCTTCTCTTAAAGTATAAAAAAAACTATTTTTTAATTTCATAAGATGAACCTTCTTTCTTTAATTAATTATATACTATAAGTTAAAAAAAAGAAAGATTGCATTTATTTCTTTCTTCTTAATAGATTTAGTTATTTTCACAAAAAAGTAATATTTTTAAGTCTATTTTATCTTTTTCTTGCTCTACTACCTTGATGATTGTTTATAATATAATCTTCATAACTTATAGTTTTTTGATTTTCATAAGTTATTCTTTCATCATTATATCGTTTTGGAGTGCCAGTTGTTACTACAGCTCTACCATAAATATTTTTATTAAAGCCACAAACAGCTCTTAATGATTTAGTCTTTCTCTTTAATAAAGCGATGTAATCTTTCTCTGTCATATATTTTCCACCTTCTTTTTTAAACGATTTATATCATACTCTATTTTTTTTGCTTGTCAATAAATTTTAATAAAAAAAACCTTCAAGGGTTTACGTGCTTAAGCACGTGGCCTGAACCTTTTTTTCGAAACGGTCAATAAAAACAAAAGGACTGACTGCAGCCCAAACGTGCCACAACCAGCCCTTTCGTACTTATAATATACGATATAATAAACATTTTTGCAAGTATTTTTTATAATTTTTTTAAAATATTAC
>CANRLB010000093.1 GCA_947631365.1 uncultured Bacilli bacterium
CCAGTTGATAATGTCCCTATTCTTTGATTAATAAAATCTTTTAATTGAAATTCATTTACTATCTTATCAATTAATTCATCTATTTTATTTTTATCTATTTGATAATATTCCCCACACATTTTAAGAAGTTCATATCCAGTTATATCTTTATATAATTTAGTATTACCAGATAAAAAGGCAATTTGCTTTTTTATTTCTACGTCATTTTGATCATAATTCATTCCATTTATTAAAACCTCCCCTTTATTTGGAGTCATAATTCCTGCAATAATTCTTAAAAGAGTAGTTTTTCCAGCTCCATTTGGTCCCAAAATGCCAACAATTTCTCCTTCTTTAGCATCAAAGGTAATATTATCATCAGCACAAAAAGTAATTTTCTTATTTTTAGCTTCATTTTTAATAAATTCTTTAGTTATATTTTTTACTTGAATCATTTATATACCTCACTTATTTTAGATTATCATATCCTATTTTGATTTTCAATATTTATAAAATATCCTATCCATGTTATACTAAATACTGAGTGATGATACATGAAAGAAAAAATTTATTTTATAACATCTTCAATAATAGGTATTATATCTTTAATATATAATAATATTATAAATTTAGATGAACTAATTAAAGAAGAGATAGCAAATGTCGATAATACCCTCAATAATGATGCTTTAAATATGCTTAGTAATCCGCATTACTATTATTTTCTTACTATCATAGGAATTGTTTTATTCTTAAGTATCATTATAATTTTCTTAACTAAAAAAGAAACCAAATATCGAACATTTTTACTTACTTCTTCAATAATTTTAATCTTTACTTCTAGTAGTACTATTTTATTATTAATACCATTAATAAATTTATTTTTCATAAGTAATATTCCTAAACAAGAAAAAATAAAAAAGGAAATGCCTTTAATAGAAAAACAACCAGTTACTAGAATGATTATTTTTAAAAGTATATTATTATTAATAATTTATCTTTTTTTCAATTTTTATTTAGGAAATTTTTTATCTTTTTTTATTAAAAATCCTTCATCTAATTTTAATATATTTT
This sequence comes from uncultured Bacilli bacterium, assembly GCA_947631365.1. Taxonomy (GTDB): domain Bacteria; phylum Bacillota_I; class Bacilli_A; order RF39; family UBA660; genus SIG200. Next base: position 1,054 of record CANRLB010000093.1, read on the forward strand.
TAAATATTATTACGGATATGTTTCTCTTTATTTTAACATTCAGTTTATTTTATCAAGAATTAATTTATGGTTTTAAATTATTAATTCAAAATTTTAATAGTTATTCTAAATATATATTTAAAAATTTTGGTTTTTTGCTTTTAGCTAATATTGGCTGCTCTTTAATAATTATGCTTATTACTCATGAAATTAGTACTAGCCAAAATCAAATAGCTTTAAATAATCTACCTTTTTGGTATTTACTACCTGCCGCCTCAATTTATGCTCCTTTAGTTGAAGAAGTAGTTTTTCGGGGATGTCTTCGCAATTTAATTAAAAATGATAAATTATTTTTAATTATCTCTGCTTTATCTTTTGGATTTTTACATACAATTGGCCAAGAAGCAACCATTATAAATACGCTTCTTTATGCTCTTCCTTATATTGCTATGGGTTTTGTTCTGGCCTATACTTATAAAAAATCAGGTAATATCGCTACTAATATAACTCTTCATTTTTTAAATAATTTCTTAAGTTGTATAATTAGTTTCTTATAAACATTCTATTAATTTATAAGTAGTTAAATATAAGTTATTGTTATTAGTTATGTATTCTATTACTAATTTATTTTTCTTTTTCACTATTAATATTCCTATAGTTTTATTATGATGTATCTTTTTTATATTTCTATCTACATAATTTATATATAAATTTAGTTGACCAACATCTTCTGATTTAAACTCTCTTGTTTTTACTTCAACTACTATAAAAGAATTTATTTCATAATTAAAAAATAATAAATCTATTTTATATGTTTTATTAGCAATTTTTATTTTATATTCATGACCAACTAAAGCAAATCCTGTTCCAAATTCTAAAAATCTATGCTCTAGCATATCAATAATATATTTATGTAATGTTGTCTCGTTTAGCTTTGTTATATTATCTTTTGTATTAGTTAATATTGGATCTTTTATCACATCTTGCATTGTAAGATTATTATTATCATTAACATTAATTAATTTTACATTATCTTTATTGGCATATGATAATCTTTCAAATGCCTTATTTTTTATTTCACTTCTTAATTCCCTTACTGATAAATTATTAAGTATTATTTGATTTATATAATAATTCCTTTCATTTTCATTTTTTATTGGTAGTAAATATCTAATATGAGACCACAGCAATTGGTGGCACAGTGAGCCACTTTTTTGAAATTCCAAATAAAATTGTCTAAATCTTTTTAAATTTGAATAATCATACCCTTTTCCAAATTCCTCACTTAATTTAATTGACCATTTTTTTATTAATTCATTTCCATATTTAGCTCTTACTCTTCCTCCTTGAGCCTCTACTATAAGTTTTCCTATGTTAAAGTATGCTTTTACTCTTTCACTATTTTCTTCATATTCTCTTACTTTACTATTTGATTCGACATCTAGGGCTATTTCTCTTATTTCATTGTAATAATTTTTCATCTTCTTCTCCTTCTAATAATATATATTGCGTTTTTTATTCGATTTCCTTCTTTTTCCATAAAAAAAATGAGTTTTTGCTCATTTTTTTAAATTTCTTGTTTGTTTTTTTCTTTATTTGGGATTTTTTAATCAATCATTTTCTTTATCAAAGATTTTTTTTAAAAATTGCCCCGTATAAGATTCTTCTATTTTACTTACATCTTTTGGTGTACCTGTGGCAATAACCTCTCCACCAAATCTACCACCTTCTGGGCCAAGATCAATAACATAATCAGCTTGTTTAATAACATCTAAATTATGTTCAATAACAATAACAGTATCGCCATTATCCACTATTTTATTTAAAACTTCTAATAATTTTTTGATGTCTGCTGAATGAAGTCCTGTTGTTGGTTCATCTAAGATAAATACTGATTTGCCTGTTGCTTTCTTTTGTAATTCTTTAGCAAGTTTAACTCGCCCTGCTTCACCGCCAGATAAAGTTGGAGCCCCTTGTCCTAATTTAATATAAGAAAGGCCAACATCATACATAACTTGTAATTTATCTCTAACTTTAGGAATGTTTTCAAAGAAAGGTATAGCTTCACTAACTCGCATATCAAGTATTTCGGCAATATTTTTACCTTTAAATTTAACATCTAATGTTTCTTTATTAAAGCGCGTTCCCCCACAAACATCACACGGAACATAAACATCAGGTAAAAAATGCATTTCTATTTTTTTAACACCATCCCCAAAGCAAGCTTCACATCTTCCTCCTTTAACATTAAATGAGAATCTACTTTTATCATAACCACGCATCTTAGATTCTTTCATGTTTGCAAAAACATCACGAATATCATCAAAAACCCCTACATAAGTTGCAGGATTACTTCTTGGGGTTCTCCCGATAGCATCTTGACTAATATTTACCACTTTATCAACATTTTCCATACCCTTAATACCCTTACACTTACCAGGTATGTCTTTACTTTTATATATTTCTTTATGTAAAGTTTTATATAATATTTCATTAACTAATGTTGATTTACCACTTCCAGAAACACCTGTTACTACAACAAATTTATTTAAAGGAATTTTAACATTAATATTTTTTAAGTTATTTTCACAAGCTCCCTTGATTTCTAAAAATAAACCGTTTCCCTTTCTTGTTTTCTTAGGTATTTCAATTTTTTCTTTACCAGATAAGTAACGTCCTGTAATACTCTTATCATTTTTCATTACTTCACTAGGTGTCCCAGATGCTACTATATAGCCTCCTTCATCCCCTGCTCCCGGTCCAACATCAACTAAAAAGTCAGCAGCAAGCATAGTATCAGAATCATGTTCAACGACAATTAAAGTATTACCTAAATCACGCATTTCTTTTAATGAATTAATTAACTTTTCATTATCTCTTTGATGAAGGCCAATTGATGGCTCATCTAAAACATATAAAAC
>CANRLB010000094.1 GCA_947631365.1 uncultured Bacilli bacterium
GTTAAAGAAGTAGATTTTAAAAAGATACCTTTAATTGATAAAGATAGTAGTGAAAAACTTGGCGATCGTAAAATGGGAGAATTTACATCTTGGGTTAGTCAATTTTATGTTAGCGATTTATACACTCAAATAAATTATAATAACGAAATAGTAAGAGTAACTCCTTTAGAATATGCTAGTATTATTAAATATTTTACTAATCGAGATGAAGGAATAAAAGGGTATATTACTGTTAATTCGGTTGATGGAAGCTCGACATTAAAAACTTTGGATAAAGGTATGCGTTATATGCCTAGTGCTTTATTTTTTGAAAACTTGTATCGAAAATTAAGAATTAGTTATCCAACTTTAATTTTTGATGATGAATCTTTTGAAATAGATAATGAAGGTAATCCTTATTGGATTGTGCCAACAATTAAGTATAGTGGAATAGGTTTAAAAAAAGAAATTAATGGGGTAGTAATTTTAAACCCAATTACTGGTGAATCAAAAAGATATGCTATAGATGAAGTACCTACTTGGGTTGACCATGTTTATAGTGCTGATTTAATTATTGAGCAAGTTGATAACTGGGGTGAATATCGAAATGGTTATTTAAACTCTATTTTTGGACAAAAAGATGTAATTAATACAACAGATGGCTATAATTATTTAGTTATGGATGATGATGTTTATTTATATACGGGAATTACTTCGGTATCAAGTGATGAATCTAATTTAGGATTTATTTTAGTTAATTTGAGAACTAAGGAAACAAAATATTATTTAGCACCGGGAGCGGAAGAATATAGTGCTATGGCCTCAGCAGAGGGATTAGTACAAGAAAAAGATTATGAAGCATCATTCCCACTTTTAATAAATTTAAATAATAAAACTACTTATTTACTAAGTTTAAAAGATAATGCTGGTTTAGTTAAAATGTATGCTTTTATAGATGTAGCCGATTATCAAAAAGTAGTTGTTAGTGAAGCATCTTTAGGTATTGAAGAAGCCGCCGCTAAATATTTAAAAGATAATAATGTTAATAAAGATAATTTACAATCTAAAGAAATAATTATTAAAAATATTACAACTGCTGTAATAGATGGAAATACTTACTATTATTTAACTGATTCAGATAATAATTTGTATTATGGTAGTATTAACGTATCTAAAACTAAATTCCCATTCTTAAAGAAAGATGATAAAATTAAAGTTACTTATACTGATGGTGAAGTAAAAGAAATAGTTAAAATAGAGGATTAAATGATGGAAAAATTAGAAGAAGATTTATTAAGTATTGGGAGGTCTCTTTGACATTCCTAAATTGGAAAAAAAATTAAAAGAATTAGAAAATCTTATTAATAAAGAAGACTTTTGGCAAGATTTTGATAATGCTAATAAGATTAATAAAGAATATCAAGAAATAAAAAAAACAGTTAAAAGTTATCAAAATTTATCAGATGACTTAAATACTTTAAAATTATTACATGATGAATTAACTGAAGAAGAATTTATAAAAGAATATAATAATTTAAAAGAAAAAATAACTGAGCTAGAAAAATTTGTTCATTTAAGTGGTGAGTATGATAGCTTAAATTGTTATTTAGAGATTCATCCAGGGGCTGGTGGTACTGAGTCATGTGATTGGGCAAATATGCTTTTAAGAATGTATGAAAGATTTTGCGAAAAAAATAATTATTCTTATGATTTAATTTATGAAAATAAAGGCGAAGAGGCCGGTATTAAAGCAGTATCTATTTTAATAAAAGGTTATATGGCTTATGGCTATCTAAAAAAGGAAAGTGGAGTTCATCGTTTGGTAAGAATTTCTCCTTTTGATAGTAATAAAAGAAGGCATACTTCTTTTGCATCAGTGACAATTACTCCAGAATTTACGGAAACGCCAAATATTGAAATTAATGAAAGTGATTTAAAGATTGATGTTTTTCATTCAAGTGGAGCAGGTGGACAATCTGTTAATACTTCCAATTCGGCGGTTAGAATTACTCATCTTCCTTCTAAAATAGTTGTTAATTGTCAAAATGAAAGAAGTCAACTTAAAAATAAAGAAATGGCCATTAAAATATTAAAAAATAAATTATATGAAAGATATTTAGAAGAGGAAGAAAGAAAAAGAGAATCTCTAAAAGATACTTCTAAAAATATTGAATTTGGCAATCAAATAAGAAGTTATATTTTAGAACCTTATAAATTAGTTAAAGATAATCGCAGTAATTATGAAAGTAATGATCCCGATAAAATATTAGATGGTGATATTTTAGAAATGCTCGAGTATAACTTAAAAAATTTATAACAATGTACATTTAATTTACATTTATATATGTTAAATGATGACAATAAAAATATTTTATGCTATGATCTTGTTAGAGATGGTAATATGAATGCTAATGAATTACTGATTAAATTAAAAGAAATGTCAGAAAATTTATCTAATATTGGTGATGTTTCTAAATTTACTAAAGAAGAATTTTTAAAATTTGTAGACCAATGGGCTGATTTATGCGATATTTATGATGAAATTATGCATAGTGCTGATTTTTTTACTATGGTTGATGCACTTGATGTAGTTGATAATATTGTAACTAATAATCCAAGTTTGTATGGGTATGTTGAAGATTTAATTAATCCTAAAGAGACAGATAAATCAATTGAAGAAAATAATAATTTAGGAAATGCTTTTAATCCAAACGTTTTAACTCAAAAAATTGATAATTTGGTTTTTGAACTTAAAAATGGTAGAGTTTGGGATAGCGAACGAATAGTTCAAATAGAAAGTACTTTAAGACAATATAGTGAAGAATTGGAAATTTATAAATCTTCATTTAGTCCAGAAGAATTTAACAGATTACAAACTAATATAAGAGTTACTATAGAACATATTAATCGTGTTAGTGATATAGGAAGATCTATTTAGAAAGGAAAATAGTTATGGAAAGTTTAGAAAGTTTAAAACAAACACAAAAAATGTTAGAAAAGGAATTAGAATCATTAACAATAAAAAAAGAAGAATCCCATAAATGGGGTGCTGGTATTCTAGACCAATTTGATTCTTCTTCATATTCATATGAAGAATACATTAATCCTTCTAGAGCATATGCTATAAAAGATGAACTTGCAAAAATTAAATATCAAATTCAAACTTATGCTCAAAGGGCTATGACAGAAAGAAATACTGTTGAGTTTAATAAGGATTTGAGTACACGAAAATATGGATATCAAGTATCTGGTGAATTTAGAGAGTCAGAAAATCCCGCAATGGCTGCTAGATATAATACAAAAGATCGTTTTTATGGAAAATCTAAGTTACAACAAACGTTAGCAAAAGTTACTGGCCAAAAAAAGAAATTTGAAACTTTATGGAGAAAAGCTGCTGCAGCAGAAAATTTAGAAGAACAACAAAAAATTGCTAATGAACTTAATGGAATGTTTAGGTAAGTTATGAATAAAGAATTTAATGAATATATGGATTTTTTTAAATCTCAGCCTTTAAAAGAAAAGCAACAAATTATATATGAACAATTAATGTTACTAACAGAATTTTCTAATAATCTTTGTAAAGAATTAGATATTAAAAATGATATTATCTTGAATAAGGAAATATTAGATTTAAAAAAAGATAATTATACGGAAGAAGATTTTTTAGAAGCAATAATAGTTTTAATTAATTCTATTCAAGCTTCTATTTGCGATTATGCTAGTGGAATTTCTGATATGCTTGACAAAATGGATAGTTAGTTTTAATTATTCATTTTTATTTTGTTAAGTAAAGCATTTTTAACATCAGTATCTAAAAGTATATTAATAGAAAAAGTTTTACTTCCTAAATGATTAAGTGAAGCCCCACAATGATATACTTCTTCTTTGTCTA
>CANRLB010000095.1 GCA_947631365.1 uncultured Bacilli bacterium
TTTGTAGGACAACTAGAAATAGCGTTATGAACATCATCAGTTTCAATATTTTCATCACTAATAACTTCTGAGTAACCATCATCACCAAAATCAAAATGTTCAGGATCAATAGATACACACATTCCACAGCCTATACAAGCTTCTTTGTTAACATATAATTTTTTCATAATATCCTCCTTCTTAATTATATTAAAAATATTATTTAAAAGCAATTTTTAAAATAGTCAATCTATGTCAAATATTGTAATATTATGGATTTAAAAATATTTTTATATATGTTATGATATGTATGAGGTGTAACTATGGATTCACGAATGAATAAATATTATGATGAAGAATTAGAAAATACTAGATTTCATAGAAATGAAGATTTATACAAAGAAATTAATAAAAGTGAATTAGATAGTTATGAAGTAAAAAGTAATACGACAATTTTAGGTGATAATGAGGCTTCGATAGATGTTGAAAAAATTAAAAAGATTTTAGATACTAAATATAATGAAGTGCCTAAAAGAAGAAGTTTAAGAATAGAAGAAGAAAAAGATATAAAAGAAACTATTGAAGATACTAAAGAATATGATATTAATGTAATTTTAGAAAAAGCTAAAGAACAAAAGCCTAATAATTATGAAGAAGAAAGACTTAAAAAATTACATGATACGAATTTTGATATATTAAAAAAATTAAATGTTAAAGAAGATGATGAAATACAAAATCAAAATGATAGTGATTTTGAGAATACTAATCTTAAAAATTTAATTAATACTATTGCTTTAAATGAAAAGGAATCTAAGAAGAATGAAGCTTTAGATATTCTTAGTGATTTAAAGGGCAGTGATGATACGGAAGTTTTAGAGGGATTAAAAGAAGAAATAGATAAGAAAGAAAATATAAATACTGATCTTACAAACTCTTTTTATACTGAATCAAATGCCATAAGTAAAAAAGATTTAGAAGATAATGATGATTTTTCAAACGATATTGAATCAAATAATACTTTTTTAAAAGTTATTATTGGGATAATTGTTATTATTTTTGTAATTGGAGTTTTATTACTTATTAAAACAATATATTTTTCATAATATTTATTATGAAAAGAATGCATTTTAAAAAAAATAATTATCAAAGAACAATAAATAAAATCATATTTATTGTCTTTTTTTGCCTTTTTTTAAATGCCACTTTTTTATTTAAAATTTATTCTCAAAATACTAGTTCAAAAATTACCGTCTTAGTTAATCAAAAGTTAGATAAAGTAATATATCAATTTTTTACTGATTTAATAACAGATGATGTTATAAATAAAAATAGTGTTAGTAATATTTTAGATATAACTAAAAATAGTGAAGGAGAAATTTTAGCCGTAAATTATAACTTAGAAAAAACATACCGTGTATTGACAGATGTATCTACTATTTTAAAAAATGGTTTAAGTGATTTAGAAAAAGGTAAGATTGATATTAAAATATATGATAAATTTTTAAATAATGGGCACAATAGTCTTATTATGAATATTCCTCTATTTTTAGGAAGTGAAAATGTTTTTTTAAATAAATTGGGGCCAATGATACCTATTGGTATTGATTTTAATGAAACATTACTTACTAATATTAAAACTAAAGTTACTAACTATGGTTTTAACAATGCTCTTTTAGAAGTTTATATTGAAGTTGAAATGCAAAAATTAATTATTACGCCTTTAAAAGAAGATAAAGAGAAATTTATTTATGATATTTTAGTCGGAGCTTTAGTTGTTAATGGTAGCGTTCCAGAATTTTATGGTGATAATTTTGAATCTGCAAGTCAAATTTTAGATATTCCTATTCCTCTTAATGTATGATATACTTATAATAGGTGAGAGTGTGAAACCATATTTTATTAATGAAGCAATTGATAACGCAATTAATGATTATATAAAAAGTCGCGATAAAATCGAGAGTGTCTTATATAATTCTTTTTTAGTTGTTGTTATAAGAATGCTTGTTAATATATATGGTGAACTTGATATTATAAATCCTTATCAAGTTAAGAATGAAGAATCTTTTGATAATAATTTAATGAAATATGGAGCAACAATAGAACAAATTAATGAATTTAAAAGGCTTTTTGATGGTTTTTATCAAATTGATAAAAAGAATGCTAATGCCATAAGAAAAGAATATAATCCTTATTTTATTGATGTTCAAAAAAGGTTAATTGATTTATTTACATTAAAAAGAATTAATTTTGGCTTAACGGCATCCGATAGTAAAGATTTTTTTGATTTATTATATACACCTGGTACATCTAATGTATTAAGACTTTCTTATAATTATTTAGCTGTTGATGATGATGATTTATATGAAGTAGCTGAATATTTTAAAAAATCTTATGCTATTAAAGAAAAAGTAAAAGAAGAAGATAAAAAAGATTTATTTAGTTTTGATGTCTATCGGCTATTTAATTATAGTATTGCTGATATAAGTAAAATGAGTAATGAAGATATTAATAAATTAAATAATGAAATATATAAAGCATTTGATATCTCCAGTAATGCTTTAAATAAAGATTATTTATTAAATGAAAAAATCAAAGCTTTGAAAAGTCAGAATAATCCTATTACAACAGGTAATGGTTATGTTGATATTTTACTTATAATGAGTATAATAGTTACTACTTTGATGGTTATTTTTATCTTTGGTACCATCGTTATATAGGAGGTTTTATGATTAATATTAATGGCGTATCTTATGAAATTCTAAAAGATTATGGAGAAATGCTAAATACTTTAGACTTAGATGAAATTGTTACTGATTATTATGATAATTTTGATTATATAGTTGGTGATTTTGCTTATGGCAAAGTAAGACTTAAAGGTTTTTATGAAAGTAATAATAAGAATAGAAAAGAGCATAATGATATTAAAAACGTTGAAGATTACATTACTAATTCATGTGCTTATGGCTGTAAGCATTTTATCTTAAAGAAGCTAAATAAAGAAGTTGAAAAAGAAGATTAAGTTTGTTATAATTATAAAGAATAGATAGATGTGAAGGGATTGACTATTATGGGAAAAATAAAATTAAATTTAGTATCAGGAAGTGTTCAAGAAAAACCGCTTATTACAGCTTTTAAAGGAAGTAATGCTTCATATGTTGTTCTTGATAATGAAATGAATGGTTCGATGGGACTTCCTATTATTTTAGTTTGTAAACTTGATAATAATAAGTTAATTAAAATTAATGATCAAACTGAATGGGGTATGGTAAAAGAAAATTTAAAAAGTATTATTGCTGGTGGTGATATTAATTATATTAAAGTACCAGATACTTTAAATGCTGATGATGTGTATTATACTCAACTTACTTTACCACTTCCATCATATGATACATTAAAAAATACTTATAAAGTAGAAGATGATAATAGTAATGATACAAATCCTATTAACACTTTAGGTATTGAGCAAAATCCTTTAAATGAAGGTGTTAATCCAACTTTAGAAAATGGAACTCCAATAGCTAATATTGAAGCAAGTATGAATACGAATCCAATTAATCCTTTTGAGAATATTAATATGAATACTTTTAATAATGTAAATCAAATTGATCCTATTGCTCCAGTAATTGATTTAGGCTCACCAATGCCTGATGCGGGAAATTCTAGTACTGAAAGTGCACCTACACCAATAAGTCCTATCATAGAAGAAACACCTAAAGTAGAAGTTATTAATCAAACTGTGGATGTTCCAAATCCAGAAGTAAGTAATGGCATATCTTCTCCAATAGGTATTAATGAAGATATCTTTAAAGAACAAAAAGAAGCCTTTATGCAAGCTTGTGAAAATATGTTTGATGCTTTAGTTCAAAGATTTGAAAAAGAATTAGAAAA